>JACDAM010000077.1 GCA_013695435.1 Burkholderiales bacterium
GACCTCGCCCGCCGAGTAAGCAATCGCCTGATCCAGCAACGAGAGCCCATCGCGCATGCTGCCACGCGCGGCATGCGCAAGTAATACTAGCGCGCCAGCATCCGCCTCGCCCCCTTCGGCCTCGGCAATACGGGTCAGCTGAGCCGCGACGGAAGCCGCCGTCATCTGCTTCAAATTGAACTGCAAGCAGCGCGACAACACCGTCACCGGAATTTTCTGCGGATCTGTCGTCGCCAGAATGAACTTGACGTGCTCGGGCGGCTCTTCGAGCGTTTTCAGCATCGCGTTGAACGCCGATTTGGACAGCATATGGACTTCGTCGATGATATAGACCTTGAAGCGCGCCGCGGTCGGCAGGTATTGCGCGTTTTCCAGCAATTCGCGCATGTTGTCGACCTGCGTGTTCGAGGCGGCGTCAAGCTCGATCAGGTCGATATAGCGGCCGGTATCGATTTCCCTGCAAGCCGCGCACTGACCGCACGGCGTTGGCGTGATGCCAGCCGCGCAATTCAGCGCTTTGGCCATGATGCGCGCGAGCGTTGTTTTGCCGACGCCGCGCGTGCCAGTCAGCAGCCAGGCGTGATGCAGACGTTTCTGTTCGAGCGCGTTGGACAGCGCGCGTACCACGTGTTCCTGCCCGACCAATTCGGAGAAATTTCGCGGGCGCCACTTGCGCGCCAGCACGGTAGTAGTCATTGGCGACGGTGATTCGAAGAGATTGGCAACGGAACGTACGGCAGGGTGACTGCGTGATTTGCCGCTGCGGGCGCTAAAACCAATAGCCGAAACGCACCTGACCGAAGCTGATGCCGTCGTTCGGCTGCTTGATGCTGCCGTTCGACAAATGCTGGTAGCGGAAGGCGAGATCGTATCGGTGTTTCTCGCCGAAGCGCATACCAATGCCGAGATGATCGCCGAACTGAAAGGCGGTAGCGAGTTGCTGCTCGGAAATCGAGGTATGCGAAAGCAGATGGAAGCCGACGGCAGCTTCCAGATACGGCGATATGCCGCTCTTGTGCGTCTGCTGCAAGCGAAACACCGGGGTCAAGCCGATATCGACGATATTGCGGTGGCTGCCCGGCGTATCGTCACCGCGCCAGTAGCCGAGCGCGGCATCCCAATAACCCCCGACATGCCAGTTGCCGACGTTCAGCCATTGCCTGTTCCAGTCCCACTGATAGGCCGCGCGCACCATGTCAACCGAATCGCCGGTGCCGATTTCGAGCGCGACACCGTCATAGGCTAAGGCCCGCAAAGATGGGCAGAGACAACACAGAACGGCGAGCAATCGGGATGTTTTTTTCATGGCCAGCGCGGGAGGAAAATGCCCGGCCATGATAAAGCAAAAGGGGTGGCGAGCCCAACCCCCGGCACTTGCAGAAAATAGCTGTGGCTGCTTCCTTCCGGACCTGACCAGGTTGGCTACCCTGCAATGCGGGGAGGCCCGCCGTAGTTGTTGCACGCTACGCTGATCGCCCTGGCATCGGACATGCGCGCCAGCCCGCGGCTTCGGCGAAGCTTGTGGCATTCGGGACGTCGGGCGCAAACCGCGGTCAGTTCGCGATCACGAACGCTAGCAACAAGATTACCTGCGGCAGCGCGGATTGTCTAACAGGCTGTTGAAAACGACTGCGCGTACCAAACCTTGCTCGCGCAAGTCTTCGTTGCTAAGGGCCTCGATACAGCGTGGATGCGACCCGGTAGTGGATAAGTCGACGTTAAGCGAAAAAGTCGCGGCTGGTTTTGAAAAGTTTTTGACAGCGATATCGCCGGTGAGCGTGCTGTCATCCAGTTGCAGCGTCAGTTTACGCAAGCTTGCGCTGTCCGAAGAGCTGGCGACTTCGGGGCTCAGCGCCCCGCGGCGCAAAACCGTAGCATCGGCGCCGCATCGGAGATCCCGCCAATCACCGTTTTTACGATCGGTCACTTCGCTGTCATCTTGCCGATATACCTTGTTTCTTTCCACTGATGCGAAAGGGGTAAGGCTATGAGGGTGACGCGTTTACTTAAAACGGTTGCGGTCGCGGCGCTGTTTGCGTTGCCGATGACGGAAACGTCGGCCGGCAAGTACGATGACGACGAAGCGCGCTCGCCGCTGGTCATCGGCCATCGTGGCGCCAGCGGTTATCTGCCCGAACACACGCTTGAATCGTATGCGCTGGCCATCGAGTTGGGCGCCGATTACATCGAGCCGGATGTCGTCGCGACCAAAGACGGCCGCCTCATCGCGCGCCACGAACCCAACATCACCAGCACCACCAACGTCAAGGATTTCCCGCAATTCGCCAACCGCAAGCGCAAGGCGGTCGTCGATGGCGTGGAGGAGGAAGGCTGGTTCGCGAGCGATTTCACGCTGGCCGAAATCAAGCTCCTGGGCGCCCTGCAACCGATGGGCGATCGCGATCAGCGTTTCAACGGTCAATTCAAAATCCCGACACTCGAAGAAATCATCCACCTCGCCAAGCGCAAGTCGCGCGAGAAAAAGCGCGAAATCGGAATCTACCCGGAGACCAAGCACCCGACCTATCACCAGGGCATCGGCCTGCCATTGGAAGATCGGCTGCTGAACGTACTCGGCAAAGCGGGCTGGAACCATTCCGGCGCGCCGGTCTTCATCCAGTCGTTCGAGACCGCCAATCTCAAATATTTAAACAGTCGAAGCTCTGTGAAACTGGTGCAACTGGTGGACGCCAACGACGTGAATCTGGACGGCTCGCTCGACTTCACGCCGCCGTTCGATCGCCCTTACGACTGGGTTGTCTCCGGCCGGCAAGGCTTGTTCAGCGATCTCGTCACACCTCAAGGGCTGGCTGAAGTCCGCGCCTATGCCGACGGCATCGGTCCGTGGAAGCCTTATATCATCAGTTCCAAAGGTACGGATGCGAACAACGACGGCAAGGCCGACGACGTGAACGGCGATGGCAACGTCGATGAGCGCGACCGCACGCTGCTGCCGGCGTCCGAGATCGTCGAGAATGCGCACCAGGCCGGCCTCGTCGTTCATCCTTACACGTTCCGCAACGAGCAGCGCCGTCTCGCTTCGGACTACGGCAGTAATCCCGTGAACGAATACCTGACCTACTACCAGGCGGGCATCGACGGCCTTTTCAGCGATTTCCCCGACACCGCGGTTGCGGCGCGCGTATTGTTTCGCCTGCTCACGGACGAGGACTTTGCCGAATGCCTGGTCGAAGGCGAACGCGGCGGGCATCACCAAGACTGCGATTGACTCCAGGAGAATACTGACCTACCTTTAATTCCCCTCTCCCGAGAAGCGCTCCAGTGAGAGCGCACGCATTGCGTGCAAGGCGCGGACAATGAAACGGCGCTGACATTTGCGTTCGTCAATCACTACCCCACACTGGGATCAGCGGCCACGGCGTGCAGTCGGGTAGCCGGCATATACTCATGATCGTCCGGTATTGCTGACCGGGGTCGTAGCGCTCGACCAATGGAAACAAATCGTCCGTTTGTTGGGATCGTGCTCGGTGCCGCCGATGGCGTAAATTTCCCACCCGAAGGCAACAGCGGTCGGGATGGGCTCGAGCGGTCGATACGCGGCAAGCTGCAGCCAGCACGATGAGACCGTCTCATTCCCTCGCATCTGTACACTCGTGAGGCGAGCCGCGAAAGTGATCGCGCTTGCGCGCAAGGCGAACATCAATTGATCGAAACGCCGGAGCGCCGCCGCTTGAGCCAGATGATGACGCCGGTGATCGCAAGCATCGCAGTGGCGAGTCCGGCGAGACCGATAATGATGCGTCCGGTCAGGCCGGCGATGCGCCCACTGTGCAGCGGAAACTGAAGTTGAGCGAAAACGTCGCCGGCGCTTCCCTGGCCGGGAACGCGCGCGCCGACGATGTTGCCGTCGAGGCCGTCGATATACACAACCGGCGAACCGAGCGCGCCGCCAGTGAAATGCACGCTGTAAAGCCCATAAGTCGGACGGTAGGCAACTTCATCCGGAAGCCCGCTAAGTCCGCGCCTTACGGTCTCGTCTGTCGCGAGCGCCATCGCCTGCTCAAACGAAACAGCCGGTTCGATTGGCGCATGCGGTGGTTGCGCTTTGCGCGCTTCGAAAGGCGTTGTCGTGAATCTCAAGCTCAAGCTCGGTCTTTCGATCACCGCGCTGCTGGCTGCGGTTGCGCTGCTCGGCACGCTGCTCACGCTGTATAGCGCAAGCGGCGACATTCGCCGCGAAACCGAATCGACCAAGCTGCTCGCGCTGCCGTTTATCGATGCTGAAATCCGGCGCAGCGGCGGGCTCGAAAACCGCCGCCGTCGAAAACCTGCTCATCGATCTCCGCAGCGTGCGCCATCTCGACATCCGCCTGCTCGATGCGAACGGCAAGCTGCTCGCCGGCAATCATGTGGAAGCGCCAGTGTCGAGCGCTCCAGCCTGGTTCGTCGCGCTGGTCGATCTGTTTTCCGCGCCGGCGCCGGCGCTTGCGCGCGATGTCCTGCTCGACGGCCACACGCCGGGCAGCATCGTTCTGGCCGCCGATCCGTCAAGCGAAACGGATGAGATCTGGCGCACGTTTCGCACCTTGGGCGGGCTTGCCGCGATTCTGTTTCTCGCGCTCAACGGCCTCGTTTATTGGCTGCTCGTGCATTCGCTGGCGCCGCTCGACAAGGTGTTGGCGGCCTTCGCTGAATTGCAGAAAGGCA
The DNA here is from genome assembly GCA_013695435.1 of Burkholderiales bacterium. Taxonomy (NCBI): domain Bacteria; kingdom Pseudomonadati; phylum Pseudomonadota; class Betaproteobacteria; order Burkholderiales; species Burkholderiales bacterium. The sequence goes on from JACDAM010000077.1 coordinate 4,669, forward strand.
ATTACAAAATACGTTTGCCGAAATTCCGGCTCGCCGAACTCGCGCGCATGAGCACGCTGTTCAACGAGATGGCGGCGACCATGGAACAGGCGCGCGCCGCGCAATGCGGGCTGACGCGGAAACTGATGCTGGCGCAGGAGGAAGAGCGGCGCAATCTTGCGCGAGAACTGCACGATGAACTCGGTCAGTGCCAGGCCGCGATTCACGCCGAGGCCTGCTTTATCGTCAAACGCGCCGAGCAGGAAAGAGGAAGCGTGCTGGAAAGCGCGCGCGCCATCGTAGCCGTCACCGCTGATATGCAGAAGCTGACGCGCTCGATGCTGGCGCGACTGCGCCCGAGCGCCTTGAGCGAACTCGGGCTCGAAGACAGCTTGCGCGAGCTGGTCAGCGCATGGGCCGCGCGGCAACAGCAAGTCGCGTGTACGCTCGACGTCGAGGGCGGCCTCGATGATCTCGACGAGCCGCTGCAGCTTGCGGTCTATCGCATCGTGCAGGAAGCATTGACCAATATCTCGCGTCATTCCGACGCCGATTGCGTGAAGATCGCCGTGCAACGCAAATCAACCGATGCACGCATCCATTTGCAAATCGCGGACAACGGCAAGAGCGAGCGGCCGCCGCAACCCGGATTGGGTCTACTCGGCATGCAGGAGCGCGTATCCGGTCTGGGCGGCTACTTGGAACTGATCGCCGAATCCGAGCGTGGCTTCAAGGTGATCGCCGTACTGCCTATCCCCGGCGACAGCGCCGGCAACCGCGAGTTGGCGGTAGCGGCAGTAGCGTGAATACTGCGGCGATCCGCGTCATGCTGGTGGACGACCACGCCGTGGTCAGGGCCGGCTATCGCCGCCTGCTCGAGGAAACCGCGGACATCAGGGTGATCGCGGAAGCCGCGAGCGGGGAAGACGCTTATCGGATCACGCGCGAAAACGATGCCGATGTCATCGTCCTCGATATCTCGATGGCCGGCATGGGCGGGCTCGAAGCGATGCGGCGCATGCTGGCGCGCGCGCACGATGCGTATCCTGATATTCAGCATGCATACTTCGGCGACGTTCGCGAGAAGCGCATTGCGCGCAGGCGCCGCCGGCTATGTCACCAAAACCAACGAGCCCGCCATATTGATCGAAGCCGTGCGCGCCGTGCATCAGGGTAAGACCTTCGTATCCCCTGATATCGCGCAGGCTGTCGCGCGTGAAAACCTGACCGGCGAAAACGATCCGATGCGGCTATTGACCCCGCGCGAGTTCGAGATTTTCCGCAAACTCGCGGCCGGCGCGTCGGTCAGGGATATTGCGGGCGTGCTCAATCTGAGCCAGAAACAGTCGCCAACAGCTCTACGATGATCAAGCAAAAACTGGGAATCAAATCCGACATCGCGCTCGTGCGCCTCGCCATGCGTTACTCGATTATCGATATCCAGAACGGCTGATTTGCAGTTCCTGATTGCCTGAAACCGCTGGATCGTGCGCGCGGCGCACGCTACGTTGCTTAAGGGGCAACGTGCGAGACAGGAATTATGCGAACGACGGAAAGCGCTCTCAGGCCGGGATCAACGCGATGCGTGCGCGCCATTCCCTGGGACCGGTCTCGTGCACGGAAGTCCCGTTAGCATCGACGGCGACCGTGACCGGCATGTCGCGCACATCGAACTCGTAAATCGCTTCCATGCCGAGATCGGCGAAAGCGACGACGCGCGAGGCTTTGATTGCCTTGGAAACCAGATACGCGGCGCCGCCGACCGCCATCAGGTAAACGGCTTTGTGTTTTTTGATCGCCTCGATCGCGGTGGGACCGCGCTCGGCTTTGCCGACCATACCGAGCAATCCGGTTTTTTCGAGCATCATCTCGGTGAATTTATCCATGCGCGTGGCGGTGGTTGGGCCCGCCGGGCCGACGACTTCGTCGCGCACCGGATCGACGGGGCCGACGTAATAGATGAAGCGATTTTTGAAATCGACCCCGGTCGGCAGCGGCTCGCCGCGCTTGAAAAAATCGGCGATACGTTTGTGGGCGGCATCGCGCCCGGTCAGCAGTTTGCCCGACAGCAGGAGCGTTTCGCCGGGTTTCCACGATGCGACTTCGGCGCGCGTGACGGTATCGAGATTCACACGCCGGGCGCTCGGACTCGCGCTCCAGGCGACCTTGGGCCAGGCATCGAGGTCGGGCGCCGGCAGTTCCGCGGGACCGCTGCCGTCGAGCACGAAATGGGCGTGGCGCGTGGCGGCGCAGTTCGGAATCATCGCCACCGGCAAGCTCGCAGCGTGGGTCGGATAATCGAGAATCTTGACGTCGAGCACCGTCGTGAGCCCACCGAGGCCCTGCGCGCCGATGCCGAGTCGATTGACCTTGTCGTGCAACTCGATGCGCATTTCCTCGATCCGGTTTTGCGCGCCGCGCGCTTTCAATTCATGCATGTCGATCGGCTGCATCAGCGCTTCTTTCGCCAGCACCATCGCTTTCTCGGCGCTACCTCCGATGCCGATGCCGAGCATGCCCGGCGGACACCAGCCGGCACCCATGGTCGGCACGGTTTTTAGAACCCAGTCGACGATGCTGTCGGAGGGATTCAGCATGACGAACTTCGATTTGTTTTCCGAACCGCCACCTTTGGCCGCGAGCGCGACCTCTACCGTGTCGCCGGCGATCAACTCCATATGGATCACGGCCGGCGTGTTGTCGCGCGTATTTTTTCTGCCGCCGGCCGGGTCGGCGACGATGGATGCGCGCAGCACGTTGTCGGGATGCGCATAGGCGCGGCGCACGCCTTCGTTGACCATGTCGGCGACGCCGCGCTTCCCGGATCCTTCCGACATTTGCCAGCGCACGTCCATGCCGATCTTGAGGAAGACGACGACGATGCCGGTATCCTGGCAGATCGGCCGCTTGCCTTCCGCGCACATGCGCGAATTGGTCAGGATTTGCGCGATCGCGTCACGCGCGGCCGGCGATTCTTCCCGATCAAAGGCTTTGCCCAACGCCTGGATGTAATCGCGCGGATGGTAATAGGAGATGTATTGCAGCGCGGAGGCTACGCTTTCAACCAAATCCTGTTCGCGTATTGTGCTCATGACGTGCTCATGAATTCCCGTTCGGTTTTTGGCGCCCTACCCGCGTCCCACGAAGGTGCTGCGCACGCTGCAATACTACGTCAGGCGTGCGCGCGTTCGTCGGCTTTCTGCGAATTCATCATCTTGTCAGTCGCCGCCATTGCCAGCGCCGAGAATACGAAAGTCAGATGAATAATCACCTGCCACATGATCGTGTGTTCGCTGAGCTGCGGCGCGTTGATAAAGGTTTTCAAAAGATGTATCGACGAAATGCCGATCAGCGCCGTCGCCAGCTTCACTTTCAGGACACCGGCATTGACGTGCGACAGCCACTCAGGCTGGTCTGGATGGTCTTTCAGATTCAGGCGCGATACGAAGGTTTCATAACCGCCGACGATAACCATGATCAGCAGATTGGCGATCATGACGACGTCGATCAGGCCGAGCACGACAAGCATGATATCGACTTCCGAAATCCCCTGAGCTTTCTCCAGCAAGTGCCAGAGTTCCAGCATGAAATGGTAGACGTATACGGCTTGCGCGACGATCAGGCCCAAGTACAGCGGCGCCTGCAGCCAGCGACTCCAGAAAATAAAACCGGATAATACGGTCAGATAGCGCGCCATTTATCGAAAGAAAGGTAAGAGAAACCGAATATGGGAAAGGAATAAACTGCTTCAGCAAGTTATTTCAAGTCTTTGTTATTCCAATAGACCATAAAATATTGCGAAGCACAAAGCGCGCTAAAATTATCATCAATCGCGCACCACCGTCAATTCAATCCAGGTCTCCAGGGCTCGCCGATCCCCCCTTCCACCGTGGATTAAATCCGGCCGCAGGCATAGAATCAAGAGCTTCACCATCCGCCGTCCATTGCCTGACAACAGGCCGTCAAAGCTGTAACAACGGCTTTATCCCAGCGGCTTTACCGCAGCACCCCATCATCGGAGAAAGCATGTCCAATATCGAATCCGTCTCAACCGAAAAACGCGTTTTTCAGCCCGCTGAGGCCTTTGTAAAGCAGGCCAACGTTTCCGGCATGGCCGCCTACCGCAAGCTGTGCGAGGAAGCTGAAAAAGATTACCAGGGATTCTGGGGCAGGCTTGCGCGCGAACATATCGAGTGGCACAAACCGTTCACGAAAGTGCTCGACGAATCGGATGCTCCGTTATACCAGTGGTTTAGCGACGGTGAATTAAACGTTTCCTATAACTGTCTCGACCGCCATCTGAAAACCCAGGGCGACAAGGTCGCGATTATTTTCGAGGCCGACGACGGCAAAGTCACCAAGGCCACTTACAAAGAGCTTTACCATAAAGTCTGCCAGTTCGCGAACGGTCTGAAATCGCTCGGCATCAAGAAAGGCGACCGCGTCCTGATTTACATGCCGATGTCGATAGAAGCGGTCACCGCCATGCAGGCGTGCGCGCGCATCGGCGCCATCCATTCGGTCGTGTTCGGCGGATTCTCGGCCAAGAGTTTACAGGAGCGCATCGTCGATACCGGCGCCGTCGCGGTGGTCGCGGCAGACGGCCAATATCGCGGCGGCAAGGCCATTCCGCTCAAGCCCGCGGTCGACGAAGCATTTTCCCTCGGCGGCTGCGACAGCGTAAAAAACGTGGTCATCTACAAGCGCACCGGCGCCGATATTTCGCTGCAAGCAGGGCGCGACAAATGGTGGGATGACGTGATCAAAGGTCAACCCCAGGAATGCGAGCCGACCTGGGTCAGCGCCGAACATCCGCTGTTCGTCCTCTACACGTCGGGCTCGACCGGCAAGCCGAAAGGCGTGCAGCATTCGAGCGGCGGCTACTTGCTGATGGCGATCCTGACCATGAAATGGACGTTCGACTACAAGCCGTCCGATGTTTTCTGGTGCACGGCGGACGTCGGCTGGGTCACCGGCCACACCTACATCACGTACGGCCCGCTCGCTTGCGGCGCGACCGAAATCGTATTCGAGGGCGTGCCGACCTATCCCGATGCAGGGCGTTTCTGGAAGATCATCCAGGATCACAAAGTCACTGTGTTCTACACCGCGCCCACTGCGATCCGCTCGCTGATAAAGGCCGGCCACGATCTGCCGGAGAAATACGATCTGTCGAGCCTGCGTATCCTCGGTTCGGTCGGCGAGCCGATCAATCCCGAAGCGTGGATGTGGTATCACACCACTGTCGGCGGCGGCCGCTGCCCTATCGTCGATACTTTCTGGCAGACCGAAACCGGCGCCCACATGATCACGCCGCTGCCCGGCGTTACGCCGCTGGTTCCAGGCTCGTGCACCCTCCCCTTGCCCGGCATCATAGCGGCGATAGTCGATGAAACCGGCAAGGACGTGCCGAATGGCCAAGGCGGCATGCTGGTCGTAAAACGCCCGTGGCCGTCGATGATCCGCACGATCTGGGGCGATGATGATCGCTACAAGAAAAACTATTTTCCGGAAGAACTCGGCGGCAAGCTGTATCTCGCCGGCGACGGCTCGATCCGCGACAAAGAAACCGGCTACTTCACGATCATGGGGCGTATCGACGACGTGCTCAACGTCTCCGGCCATCGCATGGGAACGATGGAAATCGAATCAGCGCTGGTCGCCAACACCAAACTCGTCGCCGAAGCCGCGGTCGTCGGCCGCCCTGACGACATGACCGGTGAGGCCATCGTCGCCTTCGTCGTGCTCAAAGGTCACCGTCCGACCGGCGATGAAGCGAAAAAAATCGTCGCCGAACTGCGCGACTGGGTCGGCAAGGAAATCGGCCCGATCGCCAAGCCGAAAGACATCCGCTTCGGCGACAACCTGCCGAAAACCCGCTCCGGAAAAATCATGCGGCGTTTACTGCGCTCGATCGCTAAAGGCGAAGAAATCACGCAGGACATTTCGACTCTGGAGAATCCGGCGATACTGGAGCAGTTGCAGCAGCCTGTGAAATGAATGCAAAAAGCAGAAGCGATGGCGCGAGGCCGGGTTGCGGCGCTGCGCGCCATCGAACCACTCGTTCGAGCCGCACCGCTGCATGAAGATTATGGCTTCGTCACGTTAGGCAACTTTATGAACTGAGGTGGTGTGCCAACTGTTCTTCGTATCGGCGGTTAACGGTTTTTTTCTACGCCAGCGAGAACAACGAATCTCGCCACATCCATATACAGAAGGAGCGAATGCCGCCAAGTTCTGGTTAACAACCGCTGCTTGCAAGCAGCACTGGCTTCGCTCCGCATGAGTTGACTCGACTTATGCGCTCGGTTGAGCAAAATCAACAGAAGTTTGTGGAGGCATGGAATGAGTTCTTTAGGTCTTAAAGCTATCCCGCGCGCCGTGGCAGTTCGTTGCACTGCGGACGAGCTTGTAGTTTCGCTTAATGATGGGCGCACGATCTCCGTACCGCTGGTATGGTTTCCGCGTCTCGCTAACGCTACTCCTGAGCAGTTATCGAGGTACGAGTTGCTAGGCGAAGGCGTTCACTGGCCAGTCGTCGATGAGGATGTCTCGGTGGTAGGGCTTATCGAAGGCCGGCCATCCGTCGAGTATCAAACCGCTGATGCCTAATATCGTGCGCAACCGTCTCGCCACCGCATGGGCACGAATGGAACTCGAGTCCGCTTGTGCCACACCGAGAAACGAAGCCAAGGCAACGCGATTCCCAGCACCTCCTTGTAGAGAAACAGCAGCGCCGATTTCGCCTGATTCTGCGTCGAAGCCGAAACGCCGCGCTCGACCGCCAGATACGTCAGAAACGCCTCGACCTCGGCCGCGCCCAAATCACGCGGATGGCGCTTATCGTGGAACAGAATGAAACGCCGCGCCCTCGATATAACTCGCCTCGCTAAATATTGCTGTAACGCTTGGCGCGCATGCTGTAATCCATGGTCAGGGTGGTCACGCAGTTGCATGAGCAGCTTCGGAGGTTAAGGAGCGGTTCCCATCCGGCCCGGTTTTAGATTTGCCCAAATTGGAAGGCAAGGTAATGACCGAAGGCAGCAGCAATCCGTTGACACTCCGTTTATGAAAGTTGTCGTTTACTTTGAGTTAGCCCCCCAATTCTCTTGCTAAAAGGACTTGCGATACCATGAACCCTCACCATCGGCGCCCGCATCGCTGTGGAAACGCCCTGCTCTCGATCTCCCTCTTGGCTGCACTGTCGCTAGCCCAGCCAGTCCTCGCCGAGCCAGCCTTCCCGCCGAAGGCCAGCCGCGACGGCCGCTACCTGGTGGATGCGAAGAACCAGCCCTTTTTCTATCACGCTGACACACCGTGGATGCTGCTGAAGCTCAACCCGGTGGAAGCGGGAGAATTCCTCGAAGACCGCCGGGCCAAGGGATTCAACGCGCTGCAGATCCTACTGACCGGCTTCATCGACATGAAGAACCATGCCGGCGAGTCGCCGTTTGAAGGCGAGTTTGATCTCGCCAGACCGAACGAGGTGTACTTCGCCCATGCTGATGCGGTAATCCAGAAGGCGAGTGACATGGGCTTCCTGCTGGCGATTGCCCCGTTGTGGTCGGGCTGCTGTGACGAAGGTTGGGCGGGAGAAAAGGACGGCAAGCCGAAACCGCTCAACGTGAATGGAGCGAAAAAGGCCCGCCAGTGGGGCCACTGGGTCGGCGCCCGCTACGCGAAATTCCCGAACATCATCTGGATCATGGGGGGCGATCACGATCCTGAGCAGTCGCTGGAGGTCATCAACGCGCTGGCGCAGGGCATCCATGAGATGGCGCCGCACCATTTGATGACCGCCCATAACTACCCGGACCGCTCCAGCGCGGATTTCTACGACGACCAGGGATGGCTGAGCCTGAACGCAGCCTACAGCTACAGGGAACTGCACGCTCCGGTCTACAAAGAGTGGAGCCGTAACGGGACGGTGCGCCCGGTTGTTCTCATCGAGTCCGGCTATGAGCGCGAGGCCAACGATAAGCGGCAGGGCGATCCCTTTCGCTTGCGGCGGCAGGTCTATGCCGCCGTGCTGAATGGGGCGCTCGCCGGCCATGCCTACGGACATCGGGACATCTGGAAATTTAGCGACCGTTGGCGCGACGCCATGGCCGATCCCGGCGCGAAACAGATGGCCCACGTGAAGCAACTCTTCGCCACGCGGGCGTGGTGGAAACTGGAGCCAGACCAAGGCGATGGACTCGTGACGCAGGGGCGCGGCAAGATCGGCGAGGACGGTTACGTCAGCGCGGCCCGGGCCGCCGACGGCTCCCTGGTCATTGTCTATCTGCCCGAGGCGCGCCCGGTTTCCGTGAACCTGGCCCGCCTATCCGCCCCAGTGAAGGCGCATTGGGTCGACCCGACGGATGGCAGTACGAGAGCTGTCGAAGGTTCGCCGCTCGCAAACGACGCCATCCACGAATTCCGACCACCAGGTGGGAACGCGTGGGAAGATAGCGACTGGGTGCTTCTCCTCGAGACCTCCCGCTAGACTTCGATCATGGAGTGGGATAGAGGAGGGGAACATCTCGGGTGGGGAAATCCAAACCGCCTAACTCGCGCTGCAGCGGACCGGCGGAGCTTGCATCGGTTTCGGTGACACTTTCACCTAGGGAAGCTCTGAAGAACACGCCTACTTATCAGTTTTTGAGGCCATGAAGCGCACGATGAACGCAACTCTCGAATTCAGCCCAGTCAGACGCCCTTGCGGTGCCCCGCAACAGCGTTCTGTGCGCTTCGCAGGCCCGCTTCGGGCCCTGCGGACGCACTCATCCCGGCGCTCCCATCAGTTGCCGCCGCGCCATCCACAGGTTGCCGAGCGCGAACAGCGTGACGATCTGCGCCGTGTTCTTCACCAGCCCGCGGTAGCGCACCTTGGTGAATCCGAACTGCCGCTTGAGAACCCGGAACGGATGCTCAACCTTGGCGCGCACGCTGGCCTTGAACTGCTCACGGCGCAGGGCGATGTCGTCGTGTTCGAGGAAGGGGTTGAGCAACTTGCGCTTGCCCGGGCGCATGGCCACCTGCCAGTCCGGTCCCGCGGCCTCGGGCCGCTTGTGCACGCCCTGGTAGCCGGCGTCGCCGTAGGCGATCTTTTCGTCCCCGTGCAACAAG
>JACDAM010000078.1 GCA_013695435.1 Burkholderiales bacterium
GCTTTCTGGCAAGATCGATCCCGGTCACGCGCGCCCCGCGCAGCGCCATCGCTTCCGACAGAATGCCGCCGCCGCAGCCGACGTCGAGCACCGCCTTGTCGCGCAGCGCGGCGATGCCGTCGATGTAATCGAGGCGCAGCGGATTGATGTCGTGCAGGGGTTTGAATTCGCTGCCCGGATCCCACCAGCGGTGGGCGAACTCGCTGAATTTCTCCAGTTCGGCAGGGTCCGCGTTCATGTCGTCGAGTTTGCCTTGGTCAGGCGGCCAGCGGGCTGATCCGCTTCCGCCACAGATTGGCTTTCGCTTTCAGTTCTTCACTGTCCAGCACGGTCGATTCACCATCTTTCAGTAGTAATTTACCATTGACCCAGACGTGGCTGACATGTTCGCGGCCGGCCGCGTAAACCAGGTGGGAAACCGGATCGTAGCACGGCGCCAATTCGGCGGCGGACAGGTCGATGGCGACCACATCGGCGCACTTGCCGATCCTTAGCGAGCCGATCTTTTCATCGAGGCCGAGCGCGCGCGCCGGGTTGATTGTCGCCATCGCCAGCGCCATCTCGGCCGGTATCGATTCAGCCGAGCCGCTCGCGGCTTTGGCCAGCAAAGCGGCGAGCCGCATCTCGGACCACACGTCGAGCCGGTTGTTGCTGGCGGCGCCGTCTGTTCCCAGGCCGACATTGACGCCGGCTTGCGTCAAAGCGTGGATGGGCGCTACGCCGCTCGCCAGCTTCAGATTCGACGACGGGCAATGCGCCACATGGCTGCCGTGCTCGGCCAGTCTGGCGATCTCTTCGTCGTCCACATGGACGGCGTGAACAGCGATGAAGCCCGGCCCCAGCAGGCCGAGCCCCTGCAACCGCGCCAGCGGGCGCACGCCGAAGCGCGAGACGCTTTCCGCGACTTCATGCGCGGTTTCGTGCACGTGCATATGGATAGTCAGATCGAGTTGCCCGGCATACGTCAGCAGTTGGCTGAAACTGGCATCGCTGACGGTATACGGCGCGTGCGGCGCGAGGCAGAAATCGAGCAGGGGTTCGTGGCGCAACGCATCGCGGGTTGCCAGGCCCTTGCTCAGATAGTCCTGCGCGTCGCTGGCATAGGCCGATGGAAAATCGATCACAACGATGCCGAGGGTCGCGCGCATGTGCGAGGCCAGGGCGGCGCGCGCCGCGGCCTCCGGAAAATAATACATGTCGTTGAAGCAGGTGACGCCGCCGTGCAGCATTTCGGCGCAGGCAAGCAGGGTGCCGTCGAAGACGAATTCGTCGCTGACGTACTGCCGCTCAGCCGGCCAGATGTGATGATTCAACCAGTCCATCAGCGAAACATCGTCGGCCAGACCGCGCATCAGGCTCATCGCCGCGTGCGTGTGCAAATTGATCAGGCCGGGGATCAGCGCGTGCTGCGGCAGCCTCAGATGTTCACGCGCCGCATAGCGCTGCTGCGCGGCCGCGGTAGGCAGCAGATCGCGTATAGCTCCGCGATCGATAACAAGCGACGACTGGTCAAGAACCTCGCCGGCAGGCTCGACCGGGATGATCCAGCGCGCGTCGATCAAGGTATCGACTTCAATCGCCATTTTCGCGTCGCGAAGTATCTCGGTTAGTTCGTCATTCAGGCAACTCTGGACTCCCGCTTCCGGCTGACAGCCTGCTGACAAGCTTCGTGGGAATGACCGTGAAGGGGAGACTTGTTCGGAGTCGCGCTAAACAAAAAGCCCCGCGCGAACGCAGGGCTTTCGATCGAACTGCGCGGAACGTTATTGTTCGACTTCCTTGCTGCCGGTGACTTCCACATCGACGCGACGGTCCGGTTGCAGGCACTGGATCAGGGCCTTGCCGGGTTTGCCCTTGCATTCGCCTGCCGTGACCGGCTCTTTTTCGCCACGTCCTTCGGTCTGGATGCGATCAGCCGAGATGCCTTTGCCGACCAGATACTGCTTGGCCGCGGCCGCACGGCGTTCCGACAGCTTCTGATTATAGGCGTCGGAGCCAATGCGGTCGGTATGGCCGACCAGCAGAATGACATCGTATTCGGCGCCTTCCAGAGTAGAGGCGAGATCGTCCAGCATGGTTTTGCCGTTCGGACGCAGCACAGCTTTGTCGAAATCGAACAGCGCATCGGCCGAGAAGTTGATTTTCTGCGGCAACAGCTTGATGGGGGCTGGCTTCGGCTCTTCCGGCGGCGCAATGGGCGCGGGCTCGGCCGGCGGCGGTACAGGCTCCGGCTTCGGTTCGGCTTTCGGCTCTTTTTTCACCAGATCGGGATCGCACGCTTCGATCGCCTGGGCGGGCGTCCAGTACCCGGTGCGCCAGCACAGACCGAAACCGCTGCGCGCAAGTTCACCGCGGCCATCGACGAGATAAGCATCGGTTTTTACTTTTTCTTTTTCTTGCGCGACTGCCGTCACGGGCGCCAGCGCCGCCACAACGGCCATACCGGCGAGTGTGGCGACGAGTATGTTCTTGCTGGTCAAACTCATCGTGTAGCCCCTTTTGGTTATTCGCTGCAGTATTCGCAAAAGTCACGAAAAAACGACAACTCGGAAGTGAGTCCCAGAATGCATCAATCGATTTCAATAGTCAAAGGATTGTTATGGCTAAACTATTTAATTGCGGACGAGGCCGCAATCATTTGTATTTTTGCAACAACAGGGCGCCTCAAAAAGTCGACGTGCTAGAATATCGGGTTTTGGAAATTTGCCGGTTTTGCGTAGAATTTCCGCCGGTTTCTTCTTTGCTCTTTCGATTTATTCCCCCGGAATACCCGCTTAATGGATCAGATCGCCAAAGAAACACTTCCGGTCAGTCTTGAGGAGGAGATGCGCCGCTCCTATCTCGATTACGCGATGAGCGTGATCGTCGGGCGCGCGTTGCCTGACGTGCGGGACGGGCTGAAACCCGTGCATAGGCGCGTGTTGTACGTGATGCACGAACTGAATAACGACTGGAACAAAGCGTTCAAAAAGTCCGCCCGCATCGTCGGTGACACTCTCGGCAAGTACCATCCGCATAGCCCGGAAGCCGTGTACGACTCGATCGTGCGCATGGCGCAGCACTTTTCGCTGCGTTATCCGCTGGTCGACGGGCAGGGCAATTTCGGCTCGGTCGATGGCGACAACGCCGCGGCCATGCGTTATACGGAAATCCGCATGGCCAGGATAGGCCATGAGTTACTGGCCGACATCGAGAAAGAAACCGTCGATTTCGGGCCGAACTACGATGGCTCGGAGCGCGAGCCGCTGGTGCTGCCCTCGAAAATCCCGAATCTGCTGATCAACGGCTCGTCAGGAATCGCGGTCGGCATGGCGACCAATATCCCGCCGCACAATCTGAACGAAGTCTGCGACGCTTGTCTTGCCCTGCTGAAAGATCCGGAAATGACGATCGACGAACTGATCGAGATCGTCCCGGCGCCCGATTTCCCGACCGCCGGCATAATCTATGGCACAGAGGGCGTCAAGGAAGGCTATCGCACCGGCCGCGGCCGCGTTGTCATTCGCGCGCGCGCGCATATCGAAAACATGGACAAAGCCGGCAGCCGGCAGGCGATCATCATCGACGAACTGCCGTATCAGGTGAATAAAGCCAATCTGCTGATTCGCATTGGCGAACTCGTCCGCGAGAAAAAAATCGATGGCATTTCCGATCTGCGCGACGAATCCGACAAATCGGGCATGCGCGCGGTCATCGAGCTGAAGCGCGACGTCAACGCCGAAGTCATCCTGAACAAGCTGTACAAAGAAACGCAGATGCAGGATACCTTCGGCATGAACATGGTCGCGCTGGTCGACGTCCAGCCGCGGCTGCTGAATCTCAAACAATTCCTCGAAGCCTTCCTGCGCCATCGCCGCGAGGTGGTCACGCGGCGCATCGTGTTCGAGCTGCGCAAGGCGCGCGAACGCGGGCACATTCTGGAAGGGCTCGCGGTTGCGCTGTCGAACGTCGACGAAATCATCGCGCTGATCAAGGCTTCGGCGTCGCCTGCCGAAGCCAAGCGTGCGCTGCTCGCGCGCACCTGGCGCTCGCAACTGGTCGAAGACATGCTGCGCCGCGCCGAGGCCGAGGCGTCGCGACCCGAAGGGCTGGCGCCGGAATTCGGGCTGCACAAACAAGGCTATCGTTTATCCGACGTGCAGGCGCAAGCCATCCTCGAACTGCGCCTGCAACGCCTGACCGGGCTCGAGCAGGACAAGATCGTGACCGAGTACAAAGACGTTATGGAGACGATTGCCGATCTGCTCGATACCCTTGCCAAGCCTGCGCGCATCAACAAGATCATCGGCGTCGAACTGAACGCGATCAAAACCCAGTTCGGCGACGAGCGCCGTTCCGAGATCGTCGTGCAGACGCAGGACCTCAGCATGGAGGACCTGATCGCCGTCGAAGACATGGTTGTAACGATGTCGCACAGCGGCTATATCAAGGCTCAGCCGCTGACCGATTATCAGGCGCAAAAGCGCGGCGGACGCGGCAAGCAGGCGACGGCGACCAAGGAAGACGATTTCATCGAGCACTTGTTCATCGCCAACACGCATCAGTACATCCTGTGTTTTTCCAGCCGCGGGCGCATGTACTGGATCAAGGTTTACGAAGTGCCGCAGGGTGGACGGGCAAGCCGCGGCAAGCCGATTGTCAATCTGCTGCCGCTGGAAGCAGGCGAAAAAATCAACGCCGTGCTGCCGGTCAAACAGTTCGCGGAAAACCATTACGTGTTCATGGCGACGTCGTTCGGTACTGTCAAGAAAACGCCGCTGTCCGATTTTTCGCGGCCGCGGCCCTCCGGCATCATCGCTGTCGGTCTGGACGAAGGCGACAAATTGATCGGCGTCGCGCTGACGTTCGGCAAACACGATGTCATGCTGTTTTCCGATGCCGGCAAAGCGGTGCGTTTCGACGAAAAGGACGTGCGGCCGATGGGACGCGGCGCGCGCGGGGTGCGCGGCATGAAGCTTGGACCGAACCAGAAGGTGATTTCGATGCTCGCCGCGGAAAACGAAAACACTACAGTGCTGACGGCGACCGAATTCGGCTACGGCAAGCGCACGCCGATCGCCGACTACACCCGCCATGGCCGCGGCACCCAAGGCACGATCTCGATCCAGACGAACAAGCGCAACGGCCGCGTGGTATCGGCGCGCCTTGTCAACAAGGAAGACGAAATCATGCTGATCACGACAGGCGGCGTGCTGATCCGCACCCGGGTTTCCGAAGTGCGCCAGATGAGCCGCTCGACGCAGGGCGTGCGCCTGATCAATCTCGACGAGGGCGAAAAGCTGGCCTGCTTCGAGACCGTCATCGAAACCGAAGCACTGGAAGGGGGAAGCGAATAATGGATCGCCGACACGAGTTTGTATTCAACTTCAGCGCGGGGCCGGCCATGCTGGCCGCGGCAGTTTTGCAGACTGCGCGCGACGAGGCGCTCGATTGGCGCGGCTCGGGCATGTCGGTCATGGAAATGAGCCATCGCGGGCCCGAGTTCAGCGAAATTGTGCGCCAGACCGAAACCGATTTGCGCACGCTGCTTGCGATCCCGCCCGACTACAAAATACTGTTTCTGCAAGGCGGCGCGACGACGCAATTCACCGCTGTGCCGCTGAACCTGCTGCGCGAAAAAAAATCGGCGGATTATATCGAGACCGGCGAGTGGTCGAAGAAGGCCATCGCCGAAGCGCAGCGTTTTTGCCAGGTCAACATCGCGGCCTCGTCCAGGGATGCGAATTTCAGCTACGCGCCGGTGCAGGAAAAGTGGCGGCTCGATGCAGAAGCGGCTTATGTGCACTACACGCCGAACGAAACCATACAAGGCGTCGAATTCAACTGGCAGCCGGAGACGAATGACGTGCCGCTGGTCGCCGACATGTCGTCCAGCATTCTGTCGCGGCCTATGGACGTGTCGCGCTTTGCGGTCATCTATGCCGGCGCACAAAAGAATATCGGTCCATCGGGGCTCACCATCGTCATCGTCCGGGAAGATCTGCTCGGGCACGCCGCGCCGCACACGCCGGTCATGCTCGATTGGCAGGTCCAGGCCGAAAACGATTCGATGTACAACACGCCGCCGACCTGGCCGATCTACATGGCCGGGCTCACGTTTCAGTGGCTGAAAAATCAGGGCGGTGTCGCGGCGATCGAAAAGACCAATATCGCCAAAGCCAAACTTCTCTACGACCAGATCGACGCCGGCGATTTTTATCGCTGCCCGGTCGCGAAGCCGGACCGTTCGCGCATGAACGTCGCATTCACCTTGCGCGACAGCTCGCTCGACGGCGAATTCTTGCGCCAGGCCGAAGTGCGCGGGCTGCTGCAGTTGAAAGGGCATCGCGCAGTCGGCGGCATGCGCGCATCGATCTACAATGCGATGCCGGTTGCGGGCGTGCAGGCGCTGGTCGATTTCATGCGCGATTTCGAGCGCCGTCACGATTGAGGAACCCCCGAATAAATTCATCGCCGTCATTCCCGTTAAATCATTCGAGGGCAGGCTGCATCGGGAATCCAGCGCCCCCCCCGCCGTCATTCCCGCGCAGCTTGTCCCAGCATGCTTTAAGCCGGGAGCGGGAATCCAGCGGCTTTGCACTAGTCAGACTCCGGATTCCCGCCGCAGCCCTCGAATGATTTGTTCGGCGCGGGAATGACAACTTGATTGGACGACATGCCCAAACCATTCCGCATCCTGACGCTGAACCAGATTTCCCCGATCGGGATCGCCCAGTTCCCCGGCAACCGCTATGTGGTCGGCAAGGATCTGAGCGATCCCGACGCTATCGTGCTGCGTTCCCATAACCTGTACGACATGACGATTCCGGCCAGCGTTCGCGTTGTCGGGCGCGCCGGCGCCGGCACCAACAATATTCCGGTCGCACGCTTGAGCACGCGCGGTATTCCGGTATTCAACACGCCGGGCGCCAACGCCAACGCCGTCAAGGAACTGGTCATCGCCGGATTGCTGCTTTCGGCGCGCAACCTGATCCCCGCGGCGCGTTATGTCGAAGCTCTGCAGAGCGATGGCGACGCGCTCGAAGCCCAGGTCGAAGCCGGCAAGAAACAGTTTGCCGGGAGCGAGCTGCCGGGGCGCACGCTCGGTGTCATCGGTCTTGGCAAGATCGGCAGCCTGGTAGCCGACGCCGCCATCAAGCTCGGCATGAAAGTGCTCGGCTTCGATCCCGGGATCACGGTCGATGCTGCCTGGAGTTTGCCTTCGCAGGTGCAGAAGGCGCGCAGTATCGAGGAGCTGCTGAAGAATAGCGACTTCGTGACGGTACATGTGCCGCTGATCGACATGACGCGGCATATGATCGACCTCAAACGTGTGATGGCGATGAAGAACGGAGCCGTGCTGCTGAATTTTTCGCGCGACGCGATCGTCGATACCGGCGCCGTGCTCGAGGCGCTCAATAGCGGCCGCATCAAATATTATGTCTGCGATTTCCCTGACGCCAGGTTGCGCGGACACGCGAATGTGGTCGCTTTGCCGCATCTCGGCGCATCGACGACGGAAGCCGAAGACAATTGCGCGGTCATGGCGGCTAATCAGGTACGCGATTATCTTGAGCATGGCCAGATCGTCAACGCCGTCAATTTTCCGGACGTCGACATGGCGCGCGAATCGCCTTATCGGATCGGCGTCGCCAATGCCAATGTGCCGAATATGGTCGGCCAGATTTCGACGGCGGTTGCCGCCGCCGGGCTCAATATTCACAATATGCTGAATAAATCGAAAGGCGAGATGGCCTACACGCTGGTCGATCTCGATAGCCCGGTCACACCCGATTTATGCAAACAGATCGCCGCCATTCCGGGCGTGCTGATGATCCGCTACCTTCCTGCCGACTTGTCCTGACGTCGCCATGAACGACGCACCATGAACGACGCACTGCAGCGCTATCGCGACCGCATCGACGCGATCGACGACGAGATCCTGAAACTCGTCAATCAGCGCGCCGAATGCGCGCGTGCGATCGGCGAATTGAAGGAAGACGGCCAGGTTTACCGCGCCGAACGGGAAGCGCAGATTCTGCGCCGCGTGAAAGAGAACAATCCGGGGCCGTTATCGGAAGCGGCGGCGCTGAATATGTTCGCGGAACTGATGTCGGCGTGCCGCGCGCTCGAAAAAAATCTGTCGGTCGCCTATCTCGGCCCGGCCGGAACGTTCAGCGAGCAGGCGGCGCGCAAACATTTCGGCAGTCAGATGCAAACCACCTTGTGCGCATCGATCGATGAAGTTTTTCGCACGATCGAAGCCGGCACGGCGGCTTACGGCGTGGTGCCGGTCGAAAATTCGAGCGAAGGCGCGGTCGGGCGCACGCTCGATCTGCTACTCGCCAGGCCGCTGCAGATTTGCGGCGAAATTACGCTGCCAGTGCATCAATGTCTGCTGGCCGGATCTGCCGGCGCAATACGCAAAATCGTCTCGCATGCGCAAAGCCTCGCGCAGTGCAACGAATGGCTGAATCGGCACTATCCGGAAGCCGAACGCATTCCCGTCGTCAGTAATGCCGAGGCTGCGCGCATCGCCGGTTTCGAAGAAGATACGGCGGCGATTGCGGCGAAAAGCGCGGCGTCCTTGTATCAGTTGCAAGTCATCGCCGAAAATATCGAAGATGTGCCGAACAATACGACGCGCTTTCTGGTCATCTCGCTGCACGACGCGCTGCCGTCCGGCAAGGACCGCACCTCGCTGGTCATGTCGGCGGAGAACCGCCCCGGCGCGGTCCACGCGTTGCTGACGCCGCTGGCCGAGCATCAGGTCAGCATGAGCCGCTTCGAATCGCGGCCATCGCGCGCGAGCGCATGGGAATATGTGTTCTTCGTCGATATCGAAGGCCACCGGCAGGATGCGCAAATCGAGCGCGCGCTGGCCGCGCTGCGCGAGAAAGCCGTATTCGTCAAAATCCTCGGCTCGTATCCGCAGGCCATTTAATTTCGGCGCATTCAACTCCGCTTTCGTCTTCCGCTTATGAGTTTGTGCGACCTCGCGCCGCCATACATCCGCGGCATCGCGCCTTATGTTCCAGGCAAACCGGTCAGCGAGCTGGCGCGCGAACTCGGCTTGTCCGATATCGTCAAGCTTGCGTCGAACGAGAATCCGCGCGGCGCGAGCCCGCGCGCGATCGAAGCGGTGCATGAGGCGCTGACCGACGTTGCCCGCTATCCCGATGGCAGTGGTTTTGCGCTGAAGCGCGCGCTGGCCGACCGCTATTTGGTGGCGCCGGAGCAGATTGTGCTCGGCAATGGCTCGAACGATGTGCTCGAACTGGCGGCGCGCGCTTTTCTCGATGCGCATTCGTCCGCGATCTATTCGCAGCACGCATTCGCGGTTTATCCGTTGGCGACCCAGGCGACCGGCGCTGCCGGGATCGAAGCGCCGGCCAGGGATTTCGGCCATGACCTCGATGCGATGCTGGCCGCCGTGCGCGCCGATACGCGTCTGGTGTTCATCGCAAATCCGAACAATCCGACCGGAACATTGCTCGCTGCCCGCGACCTGCGGCGTTTTCTGGAAAGCGTTCCGCGCTCGCTGCTGGTGGTCCTCGATGAAGCCTATGCCGAATATTTGCCGGACGATCTTTGTGCCCACAGCATCGACTGGCTGCGCGCGTTTCCCAATCTGATCGTGGCGCGCACGTTTTCGAAAGCGTATGGACTGGCTGGTTTGCGCATCGGCTTTGCGCTCGCGAACACCGGCGTTGCCGATCTGATGAATCGCGTGCGCCAGCCGTTCAACGTCAGCAGCGTTGCGCTCGCAGCCGCCGAGGCTGCGCTTGCCGACCAGGATTTCGTTCGCGACAGCCGGCGGCTGAACGAAACCGGGATGGCGCACATCGTTGCCGGATTCATGCGCCTCGGCATCGAATTTATTCCGTCGCACGGCAACTTCGTCAGCTTCAAAGTCAGCGACGCGAATGCCGTTTATCAACGCCTGCTGAGGCTCGGCGTGATCGTGCGGCCGATCGCGAACTACGGCATGCCGCAATACCTGCGCGTCAGCATCGGGCTCGAAGCGGAGAACGCGAAATTCCTCGACGCGCTGTCTCGCGCGCTCGATCAAAACGCGGCGCCGATGCATGGCTAATTTCCGTATCGACAAACTCGTCATCTTCGGCGTCGGCCTGATCGGCGGTTCATTCGCGCTCGCTTTGCGCGAGGCAGACGCGGTCAAACACGTTGTCGGCGTCGGCCGCAACCGCGACAATCTCGAACGCGCGTTAGAACTCAAGGTTATCGATGAAATCGCGAGCGATATAAAGCGCGCGGTCAGCGATGCCGACTTCATACTGCTTGCGACGCCGGTCGGGCAAATGGCCGAGCTGATTAGAACGATTGCCCCGCACGTCAGCGCGCGGGCAATGATTACCGACGCCGGCAGCACCAAGCAGGATGTCGTGCAGCTTGCGCGCGAAAGTTTGCAGAAGTGCCTGCCCCGCTTCGTGCCGGCGCATCCGATCGCGGGCGCCGAAACCAGCGGCGTAGCCGCGGCGCGCGCCGATCTGTACCGCGGTAAAAATGTTGTCATCACGCCGCTTGCCGAAACCGATGCGCTCGCGATCGATACGGTGTGCGCCGCATGGCGCGCTTGCGGCGCGAAACTCGTCAGGATGAAAGCCGACGAGCACGACCGGATTTTCGCCGCGGTCAGCCATTTGCCGCACGTGCTCGCCTATGCGCTGGTCAACATGCTGGCGCAGCGCTGGAACGCCGATCAGCTATTCGATTTCGCAGCCGGCGGTTTTCGCGACTTCACCCGCATCGCCGGCAGCTCGCCGGAAATGTGGCGCGATATCTGTGTCGCCAACCGCGAGGCGCTGGCGCGCGAACTGCGTCATTACCAGGCCGAAATCGAGCGCGTGACGGTGATGATCGAGGCCGGCCAGGCCGATCAGCTGCAAGCCTTATTTGCCGCCGCGCGCGAGGCGCGCAGCGCGTGGTCGGCCGGGCAAACGGATCAGACCGGGTCGGCCGAATCGATACCATGAGCGACATCATGACGGCGCATTACGTCATTGCCGCGGGCGGACGGCTCGTCGGCGATGTGCGCGTTCCCGGCGACAAATCGATATCGCACCGCGCGATCATGCTGGGTGCGCTGGCCGAAGGCGTGACCGAAGTCGGGGGCTTCCTGGAAGGCGAAGACGCGATCGCGACCATGAATGTATTTCGCGCGCTTGGCGTTCATATCGATGGGCCCGATCAGGGCCGGGTGCGCATCGACGGCGTCGGCCTGCACGGGCTCAGGAAACCGCGCGGCGTACTCGATTGCGGCAATTCTGGAACGTCGATGCGGCTATTGTGCGGATTGCTGGCTGCGCAATCGTTCGAAAGCGAGCTGACCGGCGACGCCAGCCTGACCAGGCGGCCGATGCGGCGCGTCGCGCTGCCGCTGCGCGAAATGGGCGCCGATATTCGCACCGCCGGCAATGGTTTCCCGCCGCTGACCATACATCCTGTGAATGAATTACACGGCATCAGCTACCAGCTTCCGGTCGCCAGCGCCCAGGTCAAAAGCGCGTTACTGCTGGCCGGCCTTTATGCCCATGGGCTCACCTGCGTCATCGAGCCGGCGCCGACGCGCGACCATACCGAGCGCATGCTATGGGCATTCGCTTATCCGGTGCAGCGCGAAGGCCGAAGCACTTGCGTCAGAGGAGGGGCGGGGCTCACCGGGACGCGCATCGAGGTTCCTGCTGATATTTCGTCGGCGGCCTTTTTCATGGTCGGCGCCAGCATTGCGCCCGGCTCCGACATCATGTTGTTCGATGTCGGGATCAATCCGACGCGCGCCGGGGTCATCGAGATCCTGCGCATGATGGGTGCGGACATTTCGCTGCTGAACGAACGCAAGTTTGGCGGCGAGCCGGTCGCCGACATTCGCGTGCGTCATGCCGATTTGTGCGGCATCGCCATTCCACGCCGCCTCGTGCCGCTTGCCATCGACGAATTTCCCGCGCTGTTCATCGCCGCCGCCAGCGCCAGCGGCGAAACTTGGCTTCGCGGGGCCGGGGAATTGCGCGTCAAGGAGAGCGACCGCATACAAGTGATGGCCGACGGCTTGCAAGCGCTCGGTGTCGCGGCCGAACCGACAGCGGATGGCATGCGCATCGTCGGCGCAAGCCAGGGCAATCGTTACCGCGGCGGAGAAGTAGAGAGCCATGGCGATCATCGCATCGCAATGGCATTTTCGATCGCTGCGCTGGCGGCGAGCGAAACAATTACCGTGCGCGATTGCGCGAACGTCGCGACGTCGTTTCCCGGCTTTGTCGAAACCGCGCAGCACGCCGGCTTGCGGATCGAAAGCTATCTGCATGGATGAACCCGGAAGGCAAACGATTCCGGTCATCGCCATCGATGGCCCTTCGGCGTCGGGCAAAGGCGCGGTTGCCTGGGAAGTCGCGCAGCAACTGGGTTTTCACTATCTGGACAGCGGCGCGCTGTATCGGCTGGTCGCGTTCGCCGGGGCGCAGCAGGATATTCCGATCGACGACGAAGAGGCGCTCGCCGATCTCGCCAGCAAGCTGAATGCGCGCTTCGCCGGGCAGCGAATATTCCTGAATGAACAAAGCGTGGACGACGCGATCCGCGCCGAGACGGTCGCGGCTGGCGCCTCGCAAGTCGCGGCCCTGCCGGCGGTCCGCACGGCCTTGCTTGCGCGCCAGCGCGCTTTCCGCCGGACGCCCGGTCTGATCGCCGAAGGACGCGACATGGGAGCTATCGTTTTTCCCGGCGCGAATCTTAAAATCTTCCTGACCGCGAGCGCCGCGGAACGCGCTGCGCGGCGCGTTAAACAGTTGAAGGAAAAAGGAATGCGTGCTAGTCTCCCCGGTACTTTGCGAGACATCCAGCAACGTGATGCGCGCGACAGCGAGCGCCGCATCGCACCCTTGCAATTGTGTGCGGATGCGACTTTGCTCGATACCACGTCGCTGACAATCAGCGAGGTTGCAACCGAAGTGGTGCGGCTTTATCGGCAATCCCTCGCGCACGGGCTACCATAGTCCCGGCTCCGGAATCGGTCGTTCGCAACGCGCGAACGTTTCGCTTTTTGAACTGAACTCTGGTTTTTATCGACGCTCCCGGCCCCGTCCCTTGTGACGGGTATTTTTTCAGGTTTTCCACATACATGAATACTGCTGCCAACACCGCTTCCGCTTCCGCCGCAATCCCGGATTCGTCCGAAAATTTCGCCGCACTGTTCGAAGAAAGCCTGACGCGTCAGGAGATGCGCATCGGTGAAGTCATTACCGCCGAAGTCATCAGAGTCGATTTCAATCACGTCGTCGTCAATGCCGGTTTGAAATCGGAAAGCTTCATAGAACTCGATGAATTTCGCAACGATCGCGGCGAAGTCGAGGTCAAGGCCGGCGATTTTGTCGCGGTCGCGATCGATGCGCTCGAAGACGGCTACGGTGAAACCAAGCTGTCGCGCGAGAAAGCCAAACGGCTGTCGGCGTGGCACGAACTCGAAGTCGCGCTCGAACAGGGCACCCAGGTCACCGGCCTGATCAGCGGCAAGGTCAAGGGCGGGCTGACGGTGATGATCAATGGTATCCGCGCGTTTCTGCCCGGCTCGCTGGTCGATATCCGTCCGGTCAAGGATACCAATCCGCTCGAAGGCAAGCACACCGAATTCAAGGTCATCAAGCTCGACCGCAAACGCAATAACGTCGTCGTGTCGCGGCGCGCCGTGCTTGAGGCAAGCCAAGGCGCCGAGCGCCAGCAACTGCTTTCGAATCTTCAGGAAGGCGCAATCGTCAAGGGCATCGTCAAGAACATTACCGATTACGGCGCATTCGTCGATCTGGGCGGCATCGATGGTCTGCTGCACATTACCGATCTTGCCTGGCGGCGGGTAAAGCATCCGTCCGAAGTGCTCGCAGTCGGCGACGAAGTCGAAGCCAAGGTTCTGAAGTTCGACCAGGAAAAGAGCCGCGTATCGCTCGGCATGAAGCAGCTCGGCGACGATCCGTGGGTCGGCCTGTCGCGCCGCTATCCGCAGAGTACGCGGTTGTTCGGCAAAGTCAGCAACCTGACCGACTACGGCGCCTTCGTCGAAATCGAGCCCGGCATCGAAGGCCTGGTGCACGTGTCGGAAATGGACTGGACCAACAAGAACGTGCATCCGTCGCGCGTCGTTCAATTGGGCGACGAAGTCGAAGTGATGATTCTCGAAATCGACGAAGACCGCCGCCGTATTTCGCTCGGCATGAAACAGTGCCAGCCGAATCCGTGGGAAGAATTCTCGGTCGATCACAAGAAAGGCGACAAGGTTCGCGGCCAGATCAAATCGATCACCGATTTCGGCGTATTCATCGGCTTGCCGGGCGGCATCGACGGGCTCGTGCATTTGTCCGATTTGTCGTGGAGCCTACCCGCCGAAGAAGCGGTGCGCAATTACAAGAAGGGCGATGAAGTCGAAGCTGTCGTGTTGTCGATCGACGCCGACCGCGAGCGCATTTCGCTCGGCGTCAAGCAGCTCGATGGCGATCCTTTCAACAGCTTCATCGCCGTGCATGACAAGAACAGCATCGTCGACGGCACGGTCAAGACGATAGACGCCAAGGGCGCCACGATCGCGCTCGGCGACGATGTCGAAGGCTATCTGCGCGCGTCCGAAGTGTCGCGCGATCGCGTCGAAGACATTCGCACGCACCTGAAGGAAGGCGATGCGGTCAAGGCGATGATCATCAACATCGACCGCAAGAATCGCGGCATCAATTTGTCGATCAAGGCCAGGGACGCCGTGGAGGAATCGGAAGCGATGCAGAAAGTCGCGGCCGAAAGCTCGGGAAATGCCGGCACGACCAGCCTCGGCGCGCTGCTCAAAGCCAAAATGGATAACAAGAATACCGAATAGCAGAAAATGGGAGAGGCCATGACCAAGTCGGAGCTGATCGTCAAACTGGCGGCGCGCTATCCGCAGTTGGTGGCGAAGGACGCCGAGCTCGCAGTCAAGATGATTCTCGATACCATGTCGAAAAGCTTGGCCGCCGGTCAGCGCATCGAAATTCGCGGGTTCGGCAGCTTTGGCTTGAATTACCGGCCGCCGCGCCTCGGCCGCAATCCGAAATCCGGTGAGAAGGTCAAGGTTCCCGCCAAGTACGTTCCGCACTTCAAGGCGGGAAAAGAATTGCGCGAACGCGTCGATATCGAAGCCTGAACTAGCCTGCGCGGTTCGACAGACTGGCTGGTTCGTCTGATTTGCAAGCGTCGTCGGCGCTTGTTTGCATTGTGAATGCTCATGCGCTATCTGCTGTGGCTGCTTAAACTTGCGCTGTTTCTGGTGATCTTCGGCTTTGCGCTGAAAAACACCGACAGTGTTCTTCTGCGTTTCTATCTGGGTTATGAATGGAACGCGCCGCTCGTTTTCATCCTGTTGATTTTTTTCTGCGCCGGGGTTGCCGGCGGCATTCTCGCCACGCTCGGACACATTTTCAGGCAGCGCCGGGAAATCGCTTCCCTCAAGCGCGAACTTCGCGTCGCCAACCAGGAAGCGTCGCGGCGGCTGCCAGTCGTCCTGGACGACGGCGCGTAAGCCGCCCACGCAGCCCCAAGTCCCGGCGAGCGACATGGAATTCGAGTTCTGGTGGTTGCTCGCCTTTCCGCTGTTTTTCAGTCTGGGCTGGCTGGCGGCGCGCATCGACATAAAGCAGTTGATGTCGGAATCGCGCGCGCTGCCCTTGTCTTACTTCCGCGGCCTCAACTTCCTGTTGAACGAGCAGCCCGACAAGGCGATCGAGGCGTTTATCGAAGTCGTCAAAGTCGATCCGCAAACCATAGAACTGCATTTCGCGCTGGGCAGCCTGTTCCGCCGCCGCGGTGAAGTGGATCGCGCCATCCGCATGCATCAGAACCTCGCCGAACGCGCCGACCTCGATCCCGACCAGAAGCTGAACGCGCTGTTCGAACTGGCGCAGGATTATCTTAAAGCCGGCTTGCTCGACCGCGCCGAGGAGGTGTTCGTCAAACTGCAGAACACGCGCCACGGGGAGGCATCGCTCAAATTCCTGCTCGAGATTTATCAGCAGGAAAAAGACTGGTCGAAGGCGGTTGTGGCGAGCCGCGAGCTGGCGGCGTTGACCGGGGAGTCGCGGCAAAAAGAAATCGCCAATTTCTACTGCGAACTGGCCACGACCGACATGATGAATTCGCGGCCCGAGGCCGCATCCGAGCATCTGCAGGAGGCCTTGGCCGTGCATCGCAATTCGGTGCGCGCAAGCGTACTGCTCGGCGAGGTAAAGGCGGCGCAAGGGCAATGGGCGGAAGCCATCGAAGCCTGGAAAAGAATCGAATCGCAAAGCCCGGCGCATCTGCAGTTGGTCGCGGAAAAGCTGCTGAATGCGTATCGCGAGATCGGGTCTGTCGACGAAGGCCTGAACCTGCTGCGCGGCTACCTGGCCAATTATGCATCGCTCGATTTGCTGAATGTGGTATTCGAAGCGACGCTCGCCCGCTTTGGCGCCGAACCGGCCTACAGGCTGGTGCGCGACGAGTTGCAGCGCAATCCGACCTTGCTTGGGCTCGACAAGCTGCTTGAAGCGCAGTTGCTGGAAACGCCGCCGGAGCGGCGGCGCGATCTCGAATTGATCAAAACGCTGGTCCATCAGCACACGCGCAATCTGGCCCTGTATCGCTGCGACGATTGCGGTTTCAAGTCACGCCAGTTCTATTGGCATTGTCCGGCGTGCCGCGGCTGGGAAACCTACCCGCCGCGCCGCACCGAAGAGCGCGGGCTGACTGTGTAGAGGTACTAGCGTGGCGAGAATCCATGCACGGTAAGTATGGAAACAAAAAGCGCGAGGACGATGCCAGCCTTCATCGTCCATGCCCGCAGCCCGCCCGCGTTCTCGTCGTCGGCGACGTCATGCTCGATCGCTACTGGTTCGGCGAGGTCAGCCGGATATCGCCGGAAGCGCCGGTGCCGGTGGTCAGGATTCGCGATACCGAAGAGCGTCTCGGCGGCGCCGCCAACGTTGCAAGGAATGCCGCGGCGCTCGGTGCGCACACCGAGTTGTTGTCGGTGATCGGCGCCGACGAAGCCGGCGATTGCCTCGCGCGTCTGCTCGAAGCTGCCGGCATTGACGCGTCGCTGCATCGCGATTCGTCTCTCGCGACTACGATCAAGCTGCGCGTGATCGGCCGCCAGCAGCAGTTGCTGCGTATCGATTTCGAAACGCCGCCTGGCCGCGAGGTATTGCTGTCCAAACTCGCCGACCTGGAAGCCAGGGCACCTTATGCCGATGTCATCGTGTTGTCCGACTACGGCAAGGGAGGCATGGAACACGTCGCCAGCATGATTGCGATCGCCAACGCCGCCGGCAAGCCGGTCTTGGTCGATCCCAAAGGCGACGACTATTCGCGCTACCGCAACGCTACCTTGCTGACGCCGAACCTCGGCGAATTCCGCGAGGTCGCCGGAGGCTGGAAAGACGAGGACGCGTTTACCAGCAAAGCGCAGCGCCTGCGCGAGGAGCTGAATTTGCAGGCGCTGCTGGTCACGCGCAGCGAGCAGGGCATGACGCTGTTTCGCGAAGGCGAACGCTGCCACGAGCCGGCCGTGGCGCGCGAGGTGTTCGATGTCAGCGGCGCCGGCGACACCGTCATCGCGACCCTGGCCGTGATGCTGGCCGAAGGCAAAAGTTTTGCCGAGGCCATGCGTGTCGCCAACCGGGCCGCGGGCATCGTTGTCGGCAAGCTCGGCACCGCTATCGTCAGCCGCGAGGAGCTGTTCGGCGTTCAGCGCGCGACTGAAACGGCGCCTTTTTCCCCTTTGTAGAACCCTTGCGAAGTGAAAGCGAATCGGCGCCGCCGTCCGCCCCTTGAAGAACAACATCGACCTCCCATCGAGCCCAGAAATCGACCATGTACATCATCGTCACCGGCGCTGCCGGCTTTATCGGTTCCAACGTCGTCAAAGCGCTGAACGCGCGCGCCGAAACCAATATCATTGCCGTCGACAACCTGACCGACGGCAGCAAATTCGGCAATCTGGTCGATTGTGAAATCGCCGATTACCTCGATCGGGAGCTGTTCCTGCGCGAGCTTGCCGATGGCGCATTCGCCGGTGAAATCGCCGCTATCCTGCATCAGGGCGCGTGTTCCGACACCACCGAAAGCGATGGCCGCTACATGATGCAGAACAATTACCGCTATTCGGTCAACCTGCTCGAGTATTGCGAGGAAGAGGACATTCCGTTCGTCTATGCTTCGTCGGCGGCCGTGTATGGCGCGAGCGCGGTGTTCCGGGAAGCACGCGAGTTCGAAACGCCGCTCAACGTTTACGGCTATTCCAAATTCCTGTTCGATCAGTACGTGCGCCGCAAGTATGCGCAGCACAATCTGCGCGCCGTCGGCCTGCGCTATTTCAACGTCTACGGCGAACGCGAACAGCACAAAGGGCGCATGGCGTCGGTCGCATGGCATTTCTTCAACCAGTACCAGGCAACGGGCAAGGTCAAACTGTTCGAAGGCAGCGGCGGTTACGAAGCAGGCGAGCAGCGGCGCGATTTCGTTTCGGTGCACGACGCCGTCGCCGTCAATCTGTTTTTTCTCGATCGCCCCGAGCGCGCTGGTGTCTATAACGTCGGCACCGGCGCCGCGCAAAGTTTCAATGAGGTTGCGGTCGCCGTGGTGAACGCCTGCCGCGCGACGCATGGCGACGCGCCGCTGACGCTGGTCGAGATGCGGCAGCAGGGCATCATCGAATACATCGCATTCCCGGCGAATCTCAAGGATAAATATCAAAGCTATACCGAGGCCGATCTCGGCGCATTGCGCGGCGCGGGTTATGACGCGCTCTTCAAGCCGGTCGAACAGGGAGTAGCGGAATACGTGGCTACTTTGTCGCGCCAGTCCGATCGCTGACGCAATTCGCGAAGCCGTCGTAACTGAATCCGCGCCGTCGTAACTCAATCCGCACCTTGTCCGCTATCTCAGAATCGATAACCCGCGTTTCACGACTGCCACAGCCGACGCGATGGCTGCTTGCCGTGCTCGCGCTGGCCGTCGTCTACTATCTCGCGGCGCGCCTCGGGCTGCTGCTGGCTTTCGCCGAAAGCAATGTTTCCCCGGTCTGGCCGCCGTCCGGCATCGCGCTGGCCGCGCTCCTTTTGTTCGGTTATCGCGTCTGGCCGGGAATTCTGCTTGGCGCATTCGCGGCGAACCTGGCGGTGTTCGCGGCCAACGACGCGGCGGGCACGTCAACGATCGTTGTCGTCGCGTCCGTCATCGCGCTGGGTAATACGTTCGAAGCCCTGCTTGGCGCCCTGCTGTTGCATAGGTTCGTGCCGTCGGGCAAACCGTTCGAGCAGCCGCAGGACGTGTTCCACTTCGCCCTGATCGCGCTTGTCATGTGTATGCTCGCCGCGACCGTCGGCGCCGTCGCCCTGATCGTCGGCGGCATCGTTTCGTCGCCCGCCTTGACGGCGCTCTGGAAGACCTGGTGGCTGGGCGATGTGGCCGGCGTCCTGACCTTTGCGCCTGCGCTGTTGGCGTGGGGCGTGGCGGGAACAGGAGCGGCGGCAGGCGCCGCGGCAGAAGGGGGTGGCACTATTCATCGGAAATGGAAATCGCTGCAACTGCCGGCAGCGAGCCACGCGATTGCCCTGCTCGCCGTGCTGGTGGTCGTCAGCGCGCTGGTGTTCCGGGGTCAGGCGCTGCCCGGAGACGCCGACCGTTTGCTCGTCTATCTCTTTATTCCGGTGATCGCGTGGACTGCCTATCGCTACGGCGCGCGCGGCGTCGCGGTCGTTTCGTTGCTGATTACCGGTATCGCGGTCGCGGCCACGACCCAAGGCTACGGCCCTTTCGCGAAGGGCGATCTGAATGACTCACTGATCGGCCTGCAAGTCTTCATCGGGCTGTGCACCGTGACCGGGCTTACGCTCGCCGCCGATCTTGCCGAACGCAGGCATTTGCTCGGCGCGCCGGCCTGGCGCGATGTCGCGCTGCCCTGGACTACGCTGCTCGCCGCCATCGCTGTTACGGTTCTGGGTTGGCACCTTGTCGCATCCGAATCCGGGCGCAATGCCGGCGAACGCTTCCACGTCCTGACCGATGAAATCGAATCGCGCATCACCGACAGGCTGCAGTCGGCCGAGGAAATTCTGCTCGGCGCCGCCGGCTTGTTCGCCGCTTCGCAATCGGTCGAGCGCGATGAATGGCGCGAATACGTGGCGCGGCTGCGGCTGGAAAAAAACTTTCCGGGCATCCAGGGCGTTGCCTACGCGCGGCGCATCCAGCCCGGCGAGAAAGATGCGCACGTCGAGCAGGTACGCAGCGCCGGCTTTCCCGATTACCGCATCAAGCCGGAAGGCGTGCGCGACGAATATAACGCCATCGTTTATATCGAGCCTTTCAGCGGCCGCAACCTGCGGGCGTTCGGCTACGACATGCTGACTGAGCCGGTGCGCGGTGCGGCGATGATGGCGGCGCGCGATACCGGCGAGACGACGATTTCAGGCAAGGTCACGCTGCAACAGGAAACCGAAACAGGCGTACAGGCCGGCTTCGTCATGTACCAGCCGGTCTATCGCAACGGCGCCGCGGTCGCGACCGTCGAACAGCGCGGGGCGGCGCTGTCGGGCTACGTCTCCGTTCCGTTTCGTGTAAACGATCTGCTCGCCAGCACACTGGATCGCGAGTTGCTCTTCGCGACGCTCCAAATATTCGATGGCGAGTCGCCGGTCGACGATGCTCTGCTGTACGACAGCGAGCAGGTGCATGGGCGCGCGCGGCAACATGGCATACCCATTTTCACCTCGCAGACGATGCTCGACATCGAGAACCGGCGCTGGACTTTGCGCTTCACTTCACTGCCCGCTTTCGAGAAGACCATAGATCGGCAAAAGGCGCAGGTCGTGATGATCGCCGGCATCGTCATCAGCCTGTTGCTGTTCATTCTGGTGCGCTCCCTGGCGGTGACGCGCGAACGCGCGCTGGCGCTGGCCAAGGACATGACCTCTTCCGTGCTGGAATCGGAAGCCAAGTTCAGGTCGCTGGCGGAATCGGCCAATGAAGCGATCGTGATCAGCAAGGGCGAGGGCAAAATTGTTTCGTGGAACCGGGGCGCGCAAGCGATCTTCGGTTATACGGCGCGGGAAATCGTCGATGACGACCTGACGCGCATCATGCCCGAGCGCTACCGTGAGCCGCATCGACGGGGGATGGAGCGCATGCGCATCGCGGGCGAGGGGCGATTGCTCGGCAAGACCATAGAACTCGCCGGTTTGCGCAAAGACGGCAGCGAATTCCCGCTCGAACTGTCGCTCGCCGCCTGGGAAACACACGAAGGCCGTTTCTACAGCGGCGTGATCCGCGACATCACCGGGCGCAAAGCGCTGGAAACCGAACTCGCCCAGAGGAACGAACTCGTGAACGCCGTGCTCGAAAACGTCGAATCGGGCATCGTCGTTTGCGACGCCGAGGGCGCACTGACGCTGTTCAACCGCGCCACGCGCGAGTTCCACAATCTGCCGCAGGAACCGTTGCCGGCGTCGCGATGGGCCGAGCACTATGATTTGTATCACGCCGACGGCAGTCCGATGCAGTCCGCGGATATTCCGTTGTTCAAAGCCTTGCAGGATCAGCCGGTGCGCGATCAGGAGCTGATGTTCGTGCCGAAGCACGGCGGCAAAAAACGCGTGATGCTGGCCAGTGGCCAGGCACTGTTCGGCCACGGCGGCGAGAAGCTCGGCGCCGTTGTCGTCATGCACGACATCACCGAACGCCGGCAAAAGGAACAGGCGATCAGCGCCGCCCTGCGCGAAAAGGAAACCTTGCTGAAAGAGGTCTACCACCGCGTCAAAAATAACCTGCAGGTCATCACCAGTTTGTTCAACTTGCAGGTTCGTACGCTGCCCGCTGGCGAAGCGCGCAACGCCCTGCAGGAAAGCGCGAATCGCGTGCGCGCCATGGCGCTGGTGCACGAAAAGCTGTATCAATCGGGTGATTTGTCGTCGATCGATCTGAAAAGCTATATCGGCGATCTGTGCCATCGTCTCGGCGCCGCGGCTGGCGCCAAAGAGCAGGGTATCGATATCGTCAGCGTCGTCGAGGCGGTCGATGTCGGCATCGAGTCTGCTGTACCGCTCGGTCTGATTTTGAACGAACTGGTAACGAACAGCCTCAAGCACGCGTTTCCCGACGGGCGCAAAGGCATTTTGTCGGTCGTCCTCGAGCGTTTCGACGACGGCACGGCATTGCTCACCGTGGCGGACGACGGCGTCGGTATGGCCAATGATTCAGCGCCCGATGCCGCCGCTGCGTTGGGCGTCAAGCTGGTCGAAACCCTGAGCCGGCAACTGGATGGCGATCTGACTTTCGAAAGCGCCGGCGGAACCCGCGCTCGGCTCAGGTTTCCGGTCCCCGATCTCCGCCCCAACCCTCCTCAGCAAGTGGGAAGGGGGTAAACCGGCTTCCCAACTAACCGGGGTTGATTCGTTTATTATTCGGTCATGAAACAGGCCGCGATTGTTTCTACACGCTCCGACGCTCGCCCGGCGCCCGCCAAGATACTGGTGGTCGAGGACGAAGCCATCGTCGCGCTGGATATCGAACAGCAGTTGCTTGAAATGGGTTACGACGTCTGCGCCACCGTTGATAATGGCGCCCATGCGATCGCGCTCGCCCGCCAGCACCGGCCCAACCTTGTGCTGATGGATATCGTCATCAAGGGCGATATGGATGGCGTCGAAACGGCGCGCCACATCGGCCGCGGCCTGTACATTCCGGTCGTGTTTCTGACTGCTTACAGTGATGCGCGCACCGTCGAGCGCGCCGCGCGCACGGCGCCGCACGGCTATCTGACCAAACCGTTTCAGCCGAAGGAATTGCGCGCGGCGATCGAAGTCGCCTTGTACAAGGCAATCATGGAACAGCGCCTGCACGAATCCGAGCAGTGGTTTGCGTCGACCTTGCGCTGCGTCGGCGATGCCGTCATCGCCACCGATCCACAAGCCCGCGTGCGTTTCATGAATCCGCAAGCAGAACTGATTACAGGCTGGGTGCAGGAGGAAGCGCTAGGCACGGATGTCGGCAAGATACTGCGATTGCGGGACGCGAAGACCGGCGCGCGGGTCGAGTCGCCGGCCAGTCGCGCGCTGCGCGAGAATGCGGCGGTCGGCATCGGTCACGGAACGTTGCTGGCGGCGCGCGACGACACCAGCCGGCCGATGGACAATTCGGCCGCGCCGATCCGCACCGAAGACGGCAAGCTGCTGGGCGCTGTCGTCGTGCTGCGCGATGTCAGCGAACGCCTGCGCGCCGAGCAGGCGCTGCGTCACAGCGAGGCGCGCTTTCGCAACGCGTTCGATTTCGCGCCGGCGGGCATGGCGGTGGTCGCGCTCGACGGCCGTTTCCTGCAAGTCAACGCTGCCGTGTGCGCGCTGTTCGGCCGCGACGAGGCTGAGTTGCTGAGCCTCAGGCAAGAGGATGTGACGCACGCGAGCGACATGGGCATGGAGCGGAAATACCTGCTCGCGCTGCGGGCCGACAAGACGCCGTCGGTGCAATTCGAAAAACGCTACCGCGGCGCTGACCGCGGCGACATCTGGGCGCTGGTCAGCGTTTCGCTTCTGCGCGCGGAAGACGAACCGCTGTACTACCTGTATCAGATCCACGATCTTTCGCAGCGCAAAGAGGCGGAGCATCAGCTTGCGCAGCTCGCTTATTCCGATGCGCTGACCGGTCTTGCCAATCGCGCCCGGTTGCGCGACGAGGGCGAGCGTATGCTGAGCGCCGCCAAGCGCCGCAAGAAGCGCCTCGGCGTGGTGTTCCTCGATCTCGATCGCTTCAAACAGGTCAACGACAGCCTCGGGCACGAAGCCGGCGACGTGCTGCTGCAAACCGTCGCCAACCGGCTCAAGACCTGCGTGCGCGATACCGACTGCATCGCGCGCCTCGGCGGCGATGAATTTGTGCTGCTGCTCAGCGATCTCGAGGAACCGAAGCATGCTGTCAGCATTACCGAAAAGGTGCGGAAATCGCTGTCGGCGCCGTGCCATTACCAGGGCCAGGAAATGCCGATGACAGCGAGCCTCGGTATCAGTTTTTATCCCGACGACGGCGCCGATTTGCAAAAATTGTTTCGCTGCGCCGACAGCGCGCTCTATCACGCCAAGGCCGAGGGCCGCAATAACACGCGTTTCTATCGTCCCGAGCTGACCGCGCAGGCGGAAGCCCGCCTCAAGCTAGAAACCGCGCTGCACCGCGCGATCGAACGCAACGAGTTCGTCCTGTACTACCAGCCGATCGTCGCGCTGTCCAGCGGCAAGCCGATCGGCGCCGAAGCATTGCTGCGCTGGCGTCATCCCGAAAAAGGTTTGATGTTGCCCGACGAATTCATACCCGCGGCCGAAGAAACCGGCTTGATTGTCGAATTGGGCGAGTGGGTTTTGCAGCAGGCGGCGCACGAGGCGGCGGCGTGGCAGCAGTCCGGCTCGCCGCTGACGGTTGCAGTCAACGTTTCGGCGCGCCAGTTCAAGGTCGGGGCGCTGGCCGATACGGTGCGGCGCGCCTTGCATTCGGCGCGCCTTGCGCCCGAACTTTTGTGCCTCGAAATTACTGAGCAGTTCTTGCTGCCCGACGATCCACACAACCTCGCGGTGCTCGACGAACTCAGACGCATCGGCGTTCAGATCGCGCTCGACGACTTCGGCGTCGGCTACTCGTCGTTGAGCTACATCAGGCGTTTCGGCCCCAGCAGCGTGAAAATCGATCGCTCGTTCGTGCGCGATGTCGCCGATGATCCTGATGACGCCGCCATCGTCGCCGCAATCATCGCCATGGCCAGGCGGCTGCGTATCAATGTTGTCGCGGAGGGCGTCGAAAACGAGGCGCAGCGCGTGTTTCTGACAGGCGAAAGCTGCGATCATGCGCAAGGCTTTTATTTCGCGCATCCGTGCGCGGCGGACGAGTTTCGCGCCTGGCTCGGCGCCAACTCTTGATGGATGGCGCAAGGCCGTATCGACGACCACGCCTCCGGTTTTCCTGGAGGGGCCGACCCGCGGCGTGGGGTAGCTGAGTTTTCTTCCCTTCCGAGGGGTTCCCTCGGCAGGAAAGAAGGGAAACGGCCGGCGTCAACGCCTATCGTCGGCGCGGCGTTAAAACAGGGCAGCGTTTGGATATTCCGACCTGCGCCTGTCGTTCTGACCTGGAGGAAATGGAAATGAAAAAATTGCTGCTGCTCGTCATCACGTTTGCGTTTTGCGGCTTTGCGTACGCTGTCGATATCAATACCGCGAGCCAGAAAGAGCTTGAGGGCGTTAAAGGCATCGGTCCGGTGAAGGCCAAGGCGATCATCGACTATCGCAACAAGAATGGCGCATTCAAGAGCGTCGAGGATCTCGCCAACGTCAAGGGCATGGACGCCAAAAGTGTAGGCAAGATGAAGGGCGAATTGACCGCCGGCGGCGCGGGCAAGACGATGAGCCCGGCGGAAGCAAGCAAAAAAGCCGACGAGACGATGTCGAAAGACGCCCCGCGCAAGCCTGCGGCGGCGGGCAAGGAGGACCCGGTGGAAGCAAGCAAAAAAGCCGACAAGACCTTGTCGGAAGATGCGACGCGTCCCTTGCACGACAAGGAGGCGAAGCCCGGGCCGGTCGAAAAATCGGGACCGGCTTCGGGCAGGAAAGCCGACGAGACGATGTCGCAGCCGTCCCCGCGCAAGCCCGCCAACCCGGACCCTGCCCGCGCGCAATAACCTGACCCGGCCCTGCGCCTCACGCGGGGCTGTTTCAGCGCCGGCGAATTGGCCGTGCTGAACGCATCTGGTATCCTCGCGCATCGGGCGCTTTCTCGTCGGCGCCCGCCGAATTTCCCGAATCCCCGTTAGCGCGATGTACAAAACCCTCGAAGATTTCGTCGGCAACACGCCGCTGGTCAGATTGAAGCGGCTGCCCGGCGCCACCACCAATACCGTGCTGGTCAAACTCGAAGGCGACAACCCGGCGGGCTCGGTCAAGGATAGGCCGGCGCTATCGATGATCAAACGCGCGGAAGCGCGCGGCGACATCAAGCCGGGCGATACCTTGATCGAAGCAACCAGCGGCAATACCGGTATTGCGCTTGCCATGGCGGCGGCGATGATGGGTTATCGCATGGTGCTGGTGATGCCCGAACATCTGAGCGTCGAGCGGCGGCAGACCATGCGCGCGTTCGGCGCCGAATTTGTGCTCACCTCCGAAGCCGGCGGCATGGAAACCGCGCGCGATACCGCCGAGCGTATGCGCGACAACAATGAGGGAATCATCCTCGACCAGTTCGCCAATCCCGATAATCCCTTATCGCACTACGAAGGCACGGGCCCGGAAATCTGGCGCGATACCGACGGCCGCATCACGCACTTCGTCAGCAGCATGGGAACGACGGGAACCATTGTCGGCTGCTCGCGCTATTTCAAGGAAAAAAACCCTGCCATCCAGATCATCGGCGCGCAGCCGTCGGAAGGTTCGCAGATCCCGGGTATACGGAAATGGCCGCCGGCTTATCTGCCGAAAATCTACGATGCGAGCCGCGTCGATCGCGTGCTTGAAGTCAGCCAGACCGACGCCGAGGAAATGACGCGGCGCCTCGCCAGCGAAGAGGGCATCTTCGCGGGAATTTCATCCGGCGGCGCGCTGCACATCGCGCTCCGACTCAGCGCCGAGCTCGACCATGCCGTCATCGTTTCGATCGTCTGCGACCGCGGCGATCGCTACCTGTCGACCGGAGTATTTCCGGCCTGAAATGGAAATGCGCTGAGACACCTCTGACCAGACTCTGACCAACTTCCGCGCGCCCATTCTGCTTGCCGCACTCCTGATCAGCGGGCCGGGTTTCGGCCAGCAGATCGGTTTGTCGATAGCCGATATCCACAGTCCTTCGTTCAGCGCGAAATCGATCGAAGCCGGGTTGCACGGCGACGATTTATCCAGACTCGAACTGCGCATAGGCGAACTCACCTTGCAGGGCAAAACGCTGCGCAATGTCGCGTTGACGTGCGGCCAATTCCAGCTCGAAAAAACGACGATGCGCTGCGCCGAAGGCGTTCTCGACGCCGGCCGGAAATGGCCGATCCGTTTTGCCTACGAGACGGAAACGCAAAAGCTGGAGCTGATCCTGCAGCCGGAGAAAGGCGAGAGCTGGGAGCTGACTGCCGAATTTAAGCGCGAGCCGTTTACACTCGAACTCGTAATCACGCACGGCAAATTGCAGCGGCTCGCGGCGCTGTTGCCGGAGGCAGCGCCGAACGCATTTCCGAACACATTGCCGAAAGTGAGCGCCGGCGTCATCGACGGCCGCTTCACGCTGCGCGGCGGTCGTGGCCGTCTCAAACTCGCCGCCGATACGAAGTTTCGCGATCTTGCGTTCAGCGATGCCGCCGGTTTGCACGCCGGCGAAAAAATCGAAGCCGCGATTCGACTGACCGCCGACCAATACGGCGATGGCTGGCAATGGAAAACCGGGATCGACTGGATCGGGGGCGAGGTATTCTGGCAACCGCTGTATTTTGCGGGCGGACATCGCTTGACCGCGGCCGGCGCTGCGAGCGAGCGTTCGATCGAAATCACGTCTGGTCAGCTTGCTCTGGCGAAAATCGGCGAGATCGATGTGACTGCTTCATGGGACCGGGGGGCGCATCGTCTGAACAGCGCCAGGGCGCGCACCGATGAGGTCGATCTGGCCGAGCTCTATGCGCAAGTGTTGAAGCCCATGCTTGGACAGACCGCGCTGGCCGATCTTCGCGTCGATGGCCGCGCCGGTTTCGATGTTCGATTCGGCGACGGCGCGGTGCAGGCGCTGACCCTGGCCTTGCAAGGCGTTTCGCTGGAAGACAAGCAACGCCGCTTCGCCATTTTCGATCTCGACGCGAATGTGCCGTGGCAACGCAGCGTGCCGACCAGGGCCGGCATTCGCATAAGCGGCGGCGAAGTGTTTCGTCTGCCGCTGGGGGCAGCCCAGGTTCCGCTCGAAATGAACGGCCTCAGCTTTGCCATACCGAAAACCGAAATTCCTATCCTTGATGGCAGGCTCGCGCTCAGCGATTTTCGCGCCGAGAAAAGCGGAGAGGAGTGGCAGTGGCAGTTCGGCGCCGGCCTGACGCCTGTCTCGATGGAGAGGCTGACGCAAGATCTCGGCTTGCCGCGCATGCTCGGCAGCCTGTCTGGCGTCATTCCAGCTGTGCGCTACCGCGATTCGACGTTGAGCGTGGATGGCGCGCTGTTGTTCAAGATTTTCGACGGCACGATCGTCGCGAAAAATCTGGTGATGTTCGATCCGCTCGGCGCTACTCCGCGGCTCTCGGCGGACGTCGATATGCGCAACCTGGATCTCGATCTGCTGACGCGCACGTTCTCGTTCGGCAATATCACCGGCCGCATCGACGTGACTTTGAGCAAGGTGGAACTCGCCGATTGGCGGCCAGTCCAATTCGACGCTTCGATCCGCAGCAGCCCGGGAAAGTATCCGAAGAAGATCAGTCAGACCGCGGTGCAGAATATTTCGGCGCTGGGCGGCGCCGGCGCGGTCGCCGCGCTGCAACGCAGCTTTTTGCGATTCTTCGAGCAGTTCGGTTATTCGCGCATCGGTTTGAGTTGCGTGCTGCAGAACAGCGTGTGTGAGATGGGCGGTATCGAGCCGGCCCAGCAGGGTTATGTGATCGTCGAGGGCGGCGGCATACCGGCGATCACCGTGTTGGGCTACAATCGCCGCGTCGCGTGGCAGGAATTGCTCGACCGGCTGAAGCGAATTACCCAGGAAAACGTTAAACCGATCGTGCGCTGAAATGCTAAGGAAACCATGACGAATAAAGGGATTGTTCTGCTGGCGGGTTCGCTGCTTGCCGGGTGCGTGACGATCAATATTTACTTTCCGGCCGCAGCGGCAGAGAAGGCGGCAGACAAGATCATCGATGAGGTCTGGCAGCTCAAGGACGGCGCGGCGGATGGCGCAGGCGGCGCCAAGAGCGATGCACCGGCGGCGCAACCCAAGCCGACAAAATAAGGAGGCGATATGACTATGCGTTTCGCACGCGTTTTGTTCCTTTGTTTGATGTCGATAGCGACCCTGGCGTACGCCCAGGCTGATATCGAAATCAACACGCCGGCGATCACGACGCTGAAAAACAGCATGCAGCAACGCCACAACCAGCTCGCGCCGCATTACGCGAGCGGAGCGGTTGGTTTGACGCGCGACGCGCAGATCGTGCTGCGCGATGCGAATGCCGTGCCGTTGCCGCAGCGCCAAGCGGTCAACTCGCTGGTCGGCGCCGAGAATCAGGACAGGTCGGCGCTCTACCGTGAAATCGCGCGCGCCAACCAGCATCCGGAATGGGAGAGCGAAATCCGCTCGACTTTCGCCGGGCGCTGGATCGAAAAAGCGCAGTCCGGCTGGTGGGTGCAGGACGGTCAGGGCGGCTGGAAGAAAAAATAAGAGTCTGCTCACGTCGCGGCTGCATCGCCAAGCGTTTGGCCGCATTCTCCCAGGCGAGCCGCTGGCGACGTTCGCCTGTCCTGCTCGCTCATCCACAATTCGCCCGGATTTTCGTGACGCCAACTCTCGTATTCGACATCGAAACCATACCTGACGTCGCCGGGCTGCGCCGGCTGTACGGCCTCGGTGACGATATCGACGATGCCGGCGTGGTCGATATGGCCAGTCATCGCCGCCGGCAGACGCATGGCAGCGATTTCCTGCAATTGCATTTGCACCGGATCGTCGCCATTTCCTGCGCATTGCGCGAAGGCGACAACTTCAAAGTCTGGTCGCTGGGCGAAGCCGACGACGGCGAGGCCGAACTGAT
The DNA here is from genome assembly GCA_013695435.1 of Burkholderiales bacterium. Classification (NCBI taxonomy): domain Bacteria; kingdom Pseudomonadati; phylum Pseudomonadota; class Betaproteobacteria; order Burkholderiales; species Burkholderiales bacterium. The sequence continues at coordinate 29,774 of JACDAM010000078.1, forward strand.
CGGCCGTTTTTTCGATGGCATCGCGAAATACACGCCGCAGCTCGTATCGTGGAATGGCTGCGGCTTCGATTTGCCCGTGCTGCACTATCGGAGCCTCGTCCACGGCGTCAGTGCGCCGCGCTACTGGGAGCAGGGAGACGACGATCGCGAATTCAGATGGAACAATTATCTGGGCCGCTATCACACCCGGCATATCGACTTGATGGACATGCTTGCGTTGTACCAGCCGCGCGCCAATGTGCCGCTCGACGACATGGCCAGGCTCATCGGCTTTCCGGGCAAGCTCGGTCTGCACGGCTCGAAAGTCTGGAGCGCATTTCAACGCGGCGAAATTGCGGCGATCCGCAATTACTGCGAGACCGATGTCGCCAATACGCATCTGGTGTTTCAGCGATTTCAGTTGATGCGCGGCGTCCATACCGAACAGCAATATCGCGACGAATGCGATCTCGTTCGGACCACGCTGGCGGCTTCATCGGCGCCGCATTGGCGTGAATTCATCGAGGCCTGGCGTTGATGACCGACGCGCTCGCCGTCGATTTGAATTATCGCAAGCTGTGGTTGGCGCTCGGCTGGCTGCTGGTCGGCGTTGTCGTCTATGCGTCGCTCACGTCAAGTACGCCGGAGACACTGCCATTCGACGATGCCGACAAGTTCGGCCATTTGCTTGCGTACGCGGTTTTGATGGGGTGGTTCTGCCAACTGTTTTGGTCAATCAGCGATCGCTTGAAGTTGGCCGCCGCGTTTGCCGTGATGGGAATCTCGCTCGAGTTCGCGCAAGCGTTGACTGGCTACCGCTCTTTCGATTACGCCGACATGCTGGCCAATGTCCTCGGCGTAGCCGGCGGCTGGATGGCGATCAAGACGCGCTTGCGCTACAGCTTGTCGGCGTTCGATCGCTATATCAGTGCGGTTACGGCGGGCTGATATTCCAGTTTCCTTGCTAAACAAAGCGCTTGGGCATTCGACCGGATTCAAGCCGTGACGGTCATCGTCGAGTCGCTGGATCAGGAAGGCCGCGGCATCGCCCGCGAAGCCGGCGGTAAGGTCGTGTTCATCGAAGGCGCCTTGCCGGGCGAAGTCGTCAGCACTATCCCGCTGCGCAACAAGAAAAAATTCGCGCTCGCCAGGCTGGACCGAATCATTAAATCGAGCGGCGCCAGAGTCGAACCGGGTTGCCCGCACTTCGGTGTTTGCGGCGGGTGCAGCCTGCAGCATCTTGAGCCGCGCGCGCAGGTCGCCGCCAAGCAGCGCATACTCGAAGAGACGCTCTGGCATATCGGCGGAGTCAAGGCGGAAACGCTGTTGCCGCCGATATACGGACCGAGCTGGGGCTATCGACAGCGCGCCCGGTTTTCAGTCCGCTATGTAGCAAAAAAGGGCAGGGCGCTGGTCGGCTTTCACGAGAAAAACAGCCGCTATATTGCCGATATGACGAGCTGCCCGGTTTTGCCCGCGCGCGCGTCGCGTCTCCTTGCGCCGTTGCAGGAGCTCGTCACCGTGTTGTCGATCAAAAGCCGCGTTCCGCAGATCGAGTTGTCGATCGGAGAAGAAAATCTGGTCCTCGTGGTGCGCATTCTGGAAGCGTTGACGGCCGCTGACGAAAACCTGATCGAACGTTTTGCCGAACTGCACAGCGTCATCGTATTCGTGCAGCCGGGCGGACCGGACTCGGCGTCCCAGTTTCATCCGCGGCAAGCGGCGACACTCGAATACCGGCTTCCCGAATTCGATTTGCGCATGCCGTTTCATCCAACCGAATTTACCCAGGTCAACCATGCGGTCAATCGCATGCTGGTGCGGCGCGCTATCAGTTTATTGGCGCCGGCCGAAGGTGAGCGCATCGCCGATCTCTACTGCGGTCTCGGCAATTTTTCGCTGGCGGCCGCACGGCGAGGCGCGAACGTGGTCGGCGTCGAAGGCAGTGCAGCGCTGGTGGGGCGCGCGCAGGAAAATGCGGGGTACAACGGGCTGACGCAAAACACGCGATTTTTGCAAGCCGATCTGTTTGCGATTTCAGCGTCGGAGCTGGCTGAATTCGGCCATTTCGACAAGCTGCTGATCGATCCGCCGCGCGATGGCGCTGTCGCTATCGTCAAGGCGCTCGGCGAAGAGCTGGAGCCGCCGCGGCGCATCGTTTACGTGTCGTGTAATCCGGCCACGCTGGCGCGCGATGCGGCGCTGCTGACGCAGGTCAAGGGCTATCGCTTGGCCGCGGCGGGCGTGATCAATATGTTCCCGCAAACCTCGCATAGTGAATCGATCGCGTTGTTCGAACGGTAGTGGCGCCGAAGCGAAAAAAAAGGGCAGCCGAAGCCGCCCTTTTTTGATGCCGGGTACGCTATTCGCGCTGACCGGTGAAAGCCAGCAGCAGATGAAGGAGGCTCACGAACAGATTGTAGATGCTCAGATACAAGCCCAAGGTCGCACTGATGTAGTTGGTTTCGCCGCCGTGAATGATGCGGCTCACGTCATACAGGATAAAACCCGAGAACAATAACACCGCCACCGCGGAAATGGTCAGCGAGACGGCCGGCACCTGGAAAAACAGGTTGGCGACGATCGCGATCAAGAACAGCACCGCGCCTATCGTCAGGAAGTTGCCCATGAAGCTGAAATCCCTGCGCGTGACGGTTGCGATTCCGGCCAGGGTGAAGAAAATCGCCGCCGTGCCGCCGGCCGCCAGACCGATAATTTGCCCGCCGTTACCGAAGCTCAGCGCGACCTGCAGGATCTGGCTCAGCCATAGCCCCATGAAGAACGTAAAGGCCAGCAGCAAGGCAACGCCGAGGCCGCTGTTCTTGGTTTTTTCGATCGCGTAGAAAAATCCGAACGCCCCCGCCAGAAACAGCAAACCGCCCATGATCGGGTTGGTGGCCATGAACGAAACCTGCATGTTGATGCCGATCATCGCCCCGATCATTGTCGGAACCATGCTCAGCGCCAAAAGCATATACGTATTTCGCAAAACCTTGTGCTGGGCAACCGCAACTTGCGAAGATTGCGCCGCCGGGATTCGTAGTTCAGCCATTGTCACCGCTCCTCATTGAAAAACTGTTACTAAGACTACCCAAGCCCCACTTAAGTTGCAACTCTGGCAGGGCATGGGCTCGCCTTGTATCATTCGTTTCGACAGGGGTTTTTGTGAGGGTTTACGCGGATTCAGGCGTTCGGGAAGGGTGGCAGAGCGGTCTAATGCACTGGTCTTGAAAACCAGCGAGTCGCAAGGCTCCGTGGGTTCGAATCCCACTCCTTCCGCCGAGGATGCGTCAGTTTTTAGCTGATCGGCCGCAGGGGACAGCATTGAATACCGCGTTGCGCGCATGGCGAAAAAGCTTCTCTGGATGGTCTTGATCTGGACTGCGGGTGTCGTCGCGCTGGGCCTGGTTGCGTACGGTATCCGTTTGGTGATGGACGCCGCCGGGTAGTGTCCCCTGCTCTAACCGTTTTGAATTTCTGAAAGAGGGCGCCGATGCGCAAGCGAATCATTGCTCCAACCCGGCAAGACATTCTTCCCAGGGACCAGGATAATCTGGATGTGGAAACCCTGGCCGAAATAGAAATGACTTCCGAGGACGCGGCGCATCCGATCGAATCGGCTCTGCTGCCGGGTTCCGGCGCGGGCTGGCGCGCCGCCGGACCGGGCAAACAAACGATCCGGCTGCTCTTCACGCAGCCGCAAAGGCTGCGCCGGATCTCGGTGCATTTCGTCGAGCCCGATGCGTCGCGTACGCAGGAATACGTGTTGCGCTGGTCGCCCGATTACGGGCAAACGGTTCGGGAAATCGTGCGCCAACAGTGGAATTTCAATCCCGAGAGCGCGAGCAGCGAATCGGAAGACTACCGCGTCGATCTGATGGGCGTCACAGTGCTCGAGCTCATCATTGTTCCAGACATAAGCGGCGGCAATGCTGTCGCTTCTCTTGCGCGGTTACGTCTTGCCTAGTTCACAGCGCAAAGCCATGAAAAGCCAGGCCAGACCTGTCAAGCCCATAAAAAAAATT
>JACDAM010000079.1 GCA_013695435.1 Burkholderiales bacterium
GGAAGCCGAAGATGGCCTGCAATACTGGCTGGGGCTGAATAATTTTTACGTGATTACGCGCTATAACCGCAGCGTTTTTTATGCGATGACGGTACATCTGCTGGGTCAGGAAATTCTGCGTCGCAGAGCGGAATCCACGATCGAAAACGACGCCAGTGATCCGCAATAATGAGAAAGCTTTTATCTTTGCAACTTTTACCAGCGCCTGCCAGCTTTCGGATCGATTCTAACGGCGTTTTTCTCCTTTTTATCGTGCGTGCTCCGCCTCTTGCTGCGATAATTCGAAGCGGCAGTTGTCCGCTCCATAAGGAGGAGATATGAAAAAGGAAGGTATGAACTCACCCTTTATCCGTGATGGCCAGGAGGGGGAATCGAGGTTCGATCGCGAGGTCAATATTACGCGCAAGGAGTTTCTGCGCCAGTTGCCCGATGCAATCGGCAATCTGAAATTCGATGTCGAAGGCAATCAGGTCATCGTCAAAGACGGCGACAAACGCGTGTGCATTACGGTCAAGGACGAGGGCACGGAATCAATGGGCGCGCTCGATACGCCGATGAAGGCGATCAGCTTCGCGTTCGACGGTTATTCGGAGGAAGAGATCGAAGCCTTCATGGACAACTACGACGAGAACACCATGCGTTTCGGCGGTATGTGAGAAGCAAAGTGCGTCGGGCGGGCGCGCGCCTTATTCGCCGCGTTTGCGGCTCAGCATGTGGATCAGCGGCTCGTACGCCGTCTCGCGCGAAAAGCGCGCGCATGCGATAGCGGTCGCCAGCGCGCTGAAGCCAAGCAGAACCGCGAGGTTCAGGCCGAGGCTGAAATCGGTGCTGAAGCTGGCGCTGAATTCGGCGCCGCCGCTGACCGGCAAGGCATGCTTGAGCAGATCCACCCCATAGCTGTAAGGATTGAGCATCGCAACGATGCGCAGCGCGTCGGGCAAATGTTGTATCGGATACAGCGAGCCCGACAAAAAGAACATCGGGAAAATCACCAGATTCATCATCACCGCGAAGTTGTCGAGCGTTTTGGTGCACGCCGCGATCAGCATGCCCGTGCTGGCAGACGCCAGCGAGGTCGAGGCGATTCCGGCGGCCAGTAAAGGCAGCGACAGGTCTTTCGACAAGTAGCCGAGCAACGCGAGCAGAAACAGCACGAGCACGGCCTGTATCGCTGCGGCAATCGCGGCGCTCAGCGTTTTGGCGACGACAATCCAGTAATGCTCGAACGGTGCTACGACCAGCATGCGCATCACGCCCGATTCCTTGTCGTAGACCGTTGCCAGCGCAGCAAGCATGGCGCCGAACAGCATCGACATGCCGAGCACACCGGGCACAAGAAAATATTGATAGCTCGCGCCGCCGCTACTTCCTTCGCCGCGGCCCAGCATGGCATCGAATCCGGCGCCGATCACGAACAGCCAGATCATCGGCCGCACCATCGCCGACAGCAGCCGCGATTTCTGTCGGAACAGACGCACGATTTCGCGTTCGATAACGGCGAGTATGGGACGGTAAGTCACTTTTTTAGCGAAGCGTGAGGAAGGAGAATTTCGTGGTTGTCATTCCCGCGAAGGCGGGAATCCAGTGGTGTTCGCTGCCCCGGAAATACCGTCTTCACAGGGACGACCCGCCTTCGGTTCCCCTTCCATCTCGCCAGAACTTGGGCGCCCGGCAGCCTCCGTTTCATTGACCCACAAAAACACATCGTTCAGATTCGGCTTGCGCCAGCGCAACGCGCCGATCCTGTCGGCAAACTCGGTTTGCAGGGCCGCGAGTTGTGTGGCATCGCCGTGGAAGCGGAAGCACGCGCGCTCGCCATCCATCATGGCGCGGCCGAGGCGCGGCGCGAGTTCGGCGACGATGCGATCCGCATCGTCGGCCTCGATTTCGATCACGAAAGCACCCAGCCGGCTAACCAATTCGTGCGGTGGCCCGCTTTGCACAATGTGGCCCGACTTGATGAAGGCGACGCGATCGCAGTCAGCCGCTTCTTCGAGATAATGCGTCGTCAGGAACACCGTCATGCCGGTTTCGGCGCGCAGATTCTCGATAAATCGCCAGATTTTTTTCCGGTTCGGCAAATCGAGGCCGATGGTCGGCTCATCGAGGAACAGCACCCGCGGGCGATGGATGACGCCGCGGGCGATATCGAGCGCGCGGCGCATACCGCCGGAAAAAGAGGCAACGGGTTTGTCGCGCTTGTCCGTCAAGCCGAACAGCGCGAGCAACTCGTCGCTGCGCCGTTTGATTTCCGCGCGCGGCAGATCGTATAACAACCCGGCAAAACGCAGGTTTTCGGCGGCGGACAGATTGCGGTCGAGCGCCGATTCCTGGAACACGACGCCGATCGCCGCACGCACCTTGACGCCCTCGTTAGAAACGTCGTGACCGGCGATGCGCGCCGTTCCGCCGGTGGGGCGGATCAGCGTCGACAACATGTGTATCGTGCTGGTCTTGCCGGAACCATTCGGACCGAGCAGACCGAAAAATTCGCCGGCACGAACGTCGAGATCCAGATGGTCGACGGCGAGCACGTCGCCGTAGCGCTTGGTCAAATCAGCGGCATGAATTGCCGGCGACAGATCGACAGCCGGGGAATCGCGTTTCATGGTTTGTCGTTCGCGCATGCTGTCATTCCCGCGCAAGCGGGAATCTAGCGACTTCAAGAAGCTGCTCTGGATTCCCGCAGTCGCGGGAATGACAACGGATCAAACAGCGCTTTCGCTTTCGGCCACAGCCAC
>JACDAM010000080.1 GCA_013695435.1 Burkholderiales bacterium
CTGTTGGTCCTGAGAATTGTGATGAGCGGAATAACGATGGGCGAGGGCGCCGATCAAGGCACGCTCGCGGCGGCTAGCCTGCCCGGCCAGTGCTTGCGCTTTTGCGATGGCATCGGCTGCCGGCGCCATGGCTTCGGCTGCCATCGGTGCGTTGATATTGGGGCCCAGCACCAGCGCCTCGCCCCAGTAGCACATCGCGCAGTCCGGATCGAGACGCTGCGCTTTCCGGAAGGCGCGGCGCGCTTCTTCGTGATTGAAAGCAAAGGTGAGACGCAATCCCTGGTCGAAAAACTGTTGCGCCCGCGGGTCGCGGGTGGTTATGCGCCAATGCAGCGTGCCGAGGTTGTCGTACAGGCGTGCGTCGCCCGCATCGGTTGCGCTGCTTGCTTCGTCCGCGCTCGCGGAATTTGCCGGCGCTGGGATCTGCGTGTTGTCGACTGGCTTCAACTCGTTGCGCGGCGCCACCTTCTCCGTCAATCCCGATTCCAGCGCGAGTTTCAGAAAAGTCTTGCGCTCGCGCCCGCCCGGCAGGCACAGCGGGCCGCCGATCCCGGCCAATACGACATCGGCTGCGTCGCGAGCCGCTGTATCGTTTACGTCGGCCGTGAAGCCCGCGCCGACGCCGAGACCGGCAAGGGCAACGACGACGGCAATCGTGATTTTGTGAAGTTTCATGTCTTATCCGCTAAAGTCAGGATCATAACGCCAAGGCTATCGAGATTTCGAACAGACGCCGGCCTCGACTTCGGATCGCATCATATGCGACGCGCGTTCAGTTTCGCCGCTTCCGCCAGCTCCGATATTGCGCCGGCAGAATGCTGACTCGTCCGCGCCAGCCGTTTGCTGCAAACCGGAGCGACGCAGCCCCACCGCGACTAGCGTCGCTATCAGCAGTCCGCCAGGAACGATCAGCACGATCAGTAAAGCGATCCACTTCGGGATGCGATCCCAGAGCTGCAATGCAGTGTGCATTTCCTTCTCCATGCGACCGGCGCCGCGAAACCAGCGTTCGAAGCAGACACGATCATCATCCTTTCGTTGTGACGCTGCGCTCGCTTGGCGAGTTATCCGAGAATGGGCGCGAGCGCTACGTCTATGCGCCGGCTTTGCTCGGGCGTGATCAGGCTCGCCAGAATTTCCTGGAATCGAGGCTGCTCGACGCCGGAAGCGATGTATTGAAACCGGTAAGCTTCGAGCATCGACGCCTTCACGCGCTCGACCTCGAACTCGGCGAACGCGGCATTGCAAAGCGTCAGAAAATAATTGGCATCACTCGCAGCCTGCGCCTGCAGAATGCCGTCGACCGCGGCGACCAGCGCAATCAGATCATCTACCGCACGGTCGCGTTGTCCGGGTGCCAGTTTGGCGTCCTCACGCTTCCATTCGAGTTCGTCCAGAATCGCGTGCTGCGATTCTTCCTTCCAGTGGAACAGGAACACATCCTTGTACAAGTCCGACAACTCGCTGTCGGGCGCGATGCTTTGCCGGTAGTGGGCGAGCGTGAATAATTCGATCAGGCAGGTCAGCGCGAGCACCGCCCAGCTCGATTTGCCGAGCACGACGCTAGCGACCTCGGCCGCCTGCGGCAGGAAGCGATATCCGGGCGGCATGAGGCTCGCGATCATGCGTTCGATGCGGCCGAACAGCTCTTGATGCTTGAGCTCTTCATCGCTGAAACGCAGCAGCGCTTCGAGCGCGATCGGGTCGACGCCGCGATGCGCCTCGCTGACTTCAAGTATCTTGGTGTTGATGAAACGCTCGACCAGCCCGAACATATTGGCGTAAGTACGCCCCTGAATCTGGCTCGCGAGGCGCTTCTGGTTCGCGTCGAGGAAGCCGAGCCGCACCAGTTTCGTCAGGCCATCGGGAAGAAAACTCTTGCCGACGTCGAATTCGCGTCCGCGTATGACGTCGATGTCGATATCCCACGATACCCGTTTTGAATTTTCGATGCATTTGGCATAGCGGCGGTTTTCCGTTTTTGGATCGTCCTCCGCATAGTGCTGGGCGACGTGCTGCATTTTTGCTGCTCCTCTGAATAAGTAAAAAGTGGATGAATCAGGCAGCCCGCGCTTCGCAAGCGGGTTGCTTGCGCTGCGTTCGATTCGACGCCGTCAACCCAGCGAAAATCCTGCGCAAAACCGTTTGCACGCGCCGGGTTTCGTCGTGCGGGCTGGGGTAGCGGGTTTCGGGATGTGGCGCATCGCCGTAACCAAGCAGATCGATGGCGATCACCCGACGTTTCGGCGCGAGCTCCTGCGCGAGTTTGCGCCACTGGCCTTGGTGCGACATCGAGCTGTGCAGCAGCACCACGGGGGCGCCGTCGCCTAGTACGCTAAAGTCCGCGGCGTATTTCAGGCTGTGCTGCGTTTCGATCATGTCATTCATCTTTCTGATTCTAGGCAAGCCGCGATATCGTCAGTGCCCTTGCTACCGCGGCGTCAAAGGCGATCGCCGCGCGAGTCGCGTCATCCGCGGTGACTCCCGCGAATTCCAAACCGCGCGGCCATGCGTTGGCGCAGCCGTCGCGCGGAATCACATCGTTTGCAAGTACGGTTTCCATTTTGTCTCCTCGCGTTTACAGGGCCGGCCAACTACTCGCCAACATCGGTGCCATACGCTGTGGGCAATTGTGGAGTCATTGAAAAGTAGGGGGTATCGGGGGCAATCCGCGGCGCCACAAAAGCCGGCGCGGGCATTCCGGCGGCGCCGAGTTGACGCACGTACCGGTAAAGCGCGCGCAAGTCGTCATCGCTCATGTCGCGCAAGGCAAACCACGGCATCGGTGGGCGCGCGCGCAAGCTGCGTGCTTTCATCAACCACTGTTCCTCGCTGAAGCCTTGCATGTAAAGCCTCAGATTGGTCGCGTACGTCGTGCCCCATGGCCCGGAATAGCCGGTGCCGCCGCCGGTCAGCCAGGATTCTTCGGCTACCGTCCCGCCGCTTTGCCCGTAGTTGCGTGTATGGCAATGGTTGCAGCCGGCCACTTTTGTCGATATGAGGCAACGCACTTTGCAGCCATCCTGGCCCTCCGCCTTCGAACACAGGAAATATGTTGCCGCCGAAGATACTCGCTTCGGGCCACTCGGTGAATGCGCGCTCGTACTC
>JACDAM010000081.1 GCA_013695435.1 Burkholderiales bacterium
TTGTCGTGCAGCAGGATGTACGGATTCTCGAGCAACGAAAGCTGACGCTCGGCGTTGTTGATGAAATACGGCGACAGATAACCGCGGTCGAACTGCATGCCTTCGACGACCTCGAGTTCGCTTTCCAGACCCGAGCCGTCTTCGACGGTGATCACGCCTTCCTTGCCGACTTTGTCCATGGCGTCGGAAATGATCTTGCCGATATCTTCGTCGGCGTTGGCCGAGATGGCGCCGACCTGGGCGATTTCCTTGTTGGTCGTGCACGGCTTGGAAAACTTCTTCAGCTCTTCGACGGTGGCGATAACCGCTTTATCAATACCGCGCTTCAGATCCATCGGATTCATGCCGGCGGCCACGTACTTCATGCCTTCCTGCACGATCGCTTGCGCGAGCACCGTTGCCGTCGTGGTACCGTCGCCGGCTACGTCGGAGGTCTTGCTGGCGACTTCCTTGACCATCTGCGCGCCCATGTTCTCGAACTTGTCCTTGAGTTCGATTTCCTTGGCGACGGAAACGCCGTCCTTGGTGATCGTCGGCGCGCCAAACGAGCGATCGATCACTACGTTACGGCCCTTGGGACCCAACGTTACCTTGACTGCATCGGCCAATATGTTTACGCCGCTGATGATCTTGCTGCGCGCGATATCATGAAACTTCACGTCTTTTGCTGCCATTTCTTTCTCCTGTTTAGTTCCTGGAATGTCGGCGAATAAAGTGTTTACTTCCCTTCGACTACGCCCATGATGTCTTCTTCGCGCATGACCAGAAGCTCGTCGCCCTTGACCTTAACGGTCTGCCCGGAATATTTGCCGAACAACACGCGGTCGCCGACTTTGACGTCAAGCGGGCGCACTTTGCCGTCGTCCATGACTTTTCCTTTGCCGACAGCGATGACTTCGCCCTGATCGGGTTTCTCGGCGGCGGTATCGGGGATGACGATGCCGGACGCTGTCTTGCGTTCTTCTTCCAGCCGCTTGACAATAACGCGGTCATGTAGAGGTCGAATGTTCATTTTTTCCTTTCTCCAAGAGATATCACCAGTACTGTTAGCACTCCTCGCTAACGAGTGCTAATAATACGGACTGCCGGTGCTGATATCAATAGCGTCGCCTTGATTTCCTGCTTTTTTCAATCCCGACGCTGAATGGATCACGACCAGCGCAGCCGCGCTGCGGTCTGGCATCCGTGCACGCAGATGAAGCAGCACGAACGCGTGCCGCTGATCCCGATCGCGCGCGGCGATGGCGTCTGGCTGTACGACTTCGCCGGCCGCCGCTATCTCGACGGCATCAGTTCCTGGTGGGTGAATCTGTTCGGTCACAATAATCCGCGCATCAACGGCGCGATCAGCGACCAACTCGGAAAACTCGCTCACACGATGCTCGCCGGGCTCACTCACGAACCGGTCATCGCGCTTTCCGAGCGCCTGAGTGCGCTGACCGGCGGCAAGCTCGGCCATTGTTTTTATGGCAGCGATGGCGCCTCGGCGATCGAAATCGCGCTGAAAATGAGCTTTCAATATTGGCGGAATTGCGGACATACCAAAAGGGATCGCTATATCAGTCTGCGGAATGGCTATCACGGCGAAACGATAGGGGCGCTGTCGGTCACCGACGTGCGCCTGTTCAAGGACACTTACGCGGCGCTATTGCGGCCTTCGGCGCAGACGCCGACGCCGGATACGCGGCGCGCCGAAGCGGGAGAATCACCACGCGATTTCGCTGTGCGCTGCGCCCAATTGCTGGCGGGCTATCTCGACGAGCATGGAGACGAAACCGCCGCTTTTATCCTTGAACCGCTGGTGCAATGCGCGGCGGGGATGGCGATGTACGACGCTGAATACCTGCGCCAGGCGCGAGCCTTGTGTGCGCAGCATCAGGTGCATCTGATCGCAGATGAAATCGCCGTTGGCTTCGGACGCACCGGGACTTTTTTTGCCTGCGAGCAAGCCGGCATTGTGCCCGATTTCCTGTGTCTGTCGAAAGGCCTGACCGGCGGCTATCTACCCTTGTCGGTGGTGTTGACACCGCCGGAAATCTATCAGGCTTTTTACACTGACGATGTCGCGCACGGCTTTCTGCATTCGCATTCCTATACGGGCAATGCGCTGGCCTGCCGCGCCGCATTGGCGACTTTGGCTATTTTCGAGGACGACAAGGTCATCGAATCGAATCGAAGCAAGGCGAGGGCACTGCGCGAGGCGACGCGGGAGATTGCAGAGCATGCCAAGGTCAAGAATTTTCGCCAGTGCGGAATGATTTGCGCTTTCGAGGTCGAAACTGACAACCCGCGTTTCGGCGAGCGTTTCCGGGAACTGGCAGGGGCCGCGGAATTGCTGCTGCGCCCGATCGGCAACACCGTGTACTTCATGCCGCCTTACGTGATCGATGCCGCGGAAATCGAAATTTTAGCGAGCCGAACCCTGAACATCATCGACCGCTTATGAAGCGTCTCGTTTTCATCCTGATCGTGTGGCTGACCGTGTGGCTGACAGCCGCGAACCTGGCGAGCGCGGCGCTGCCCGCGCCCGTTGCCAAAGCGTTGCGCCAGGCCGGCATTCCGGAAAAAGACGTAGGCGTTTTTGTCCAGGACGTGACAGCTGCCAAACCGCTGCTCGCGCATCGCGCTGAATCGCCGATGAATCCGGCCTCGACCATGAAGCTGGTGACGACTTACGCGGCGCTCGAGCTGATGGGGCCGGCCTACGTCTGGGATACCGAATTCTATGCGGTCGGCGAACGCCGCGGCGACGTGCTTGACGGCGATCTGGTCATCAAGGGCTACGGCGATCCGAAACTGACGCTCGAAAACCTGTGGCTGGCGCTGCGCGAGATGCGGCAGCGGGGCTTAAGGGAAATCCGCGGCGATCTCGTGCTCGATCGCAGTTTCTTCGCCGTAAAACCCGGAGATCCGGGCGGCTTCGACAACGAACCGTTGCGGCCTTATAACGTCACGCCGAGCGCGCTTCTCATTAATTTCAATGCGATCCGCCTGCAGTTCATCCCGGGCGCCGCAAATACGGTCCAGGTGATCGCCGATCCGCAGCCGCCCGGTTTGCGCATCGACAACAGAGTGACTCTAAGCACCGGCGCGTGCGGCGACTGGAGTGAAAAGATCGCCGCCGGCGTCGAGCGATCGGCCGGCAATTCGACCCTGGTTCTGGCCGGCGCGTACGCGTCCTCCTGCCTGGAAAAGACCCGGCATTACAGCGTGCTCGATCAAACGCCTTATATATACGGCGTGTTCCGCCAGTTATGGGAAGAGCTGGGCGGAACTTTGCGCGGAAGCGTCCGCGAGGCGTCGGCGCTGCCGGCTTCGGCGCAGTTGCTCTATACGCATTACTCGCCGCCGTTGGCGGAAATCGTTCGCGACATCAACAAATTCAGCAACAACGTGATGGCGCGCCAACTGTTCCTGAGCATAGGCGCATTCGCGCACGGGCCGCCCGCGACCGCGGAAAGCGCCGCGGTCGCGATCAAGGAATGGCTCGCCGGCAAGCGCTTGCTGAACGCCGGTCTGGTGCTCGAAAACGGCTCCGGCCTGTCGCGTATCGAGCGCATCGCGCCGCAAACGCTGGCGCGGATGCTTATCAATGCGTATGGAAGTGCGCTGATGCCCGAATTCATCGGCTCGCTACCTTTGACCGCCGTCGATGGAACCATGAAAAAGCGCCTGATCGGCAGCGCGGTTGGCGGGCGCGCCCATATCAAAACCGGATCGCTGGAAAACGTCAACGCGATTGCCGGCTACGTTCTGGACGAACAAGGCAAAATGAAGGTCGTCGTCAGCATAGTCAATCACGCCAATGCCAGTGGGGCGCAGGCGGCCCATGATGCCTTGCTGCAATGGGCTTACTGGGGTACTTATGGGGGTGATAAGCGGGGCAGATAAGCGGTCGTAATGGTCGTCCCGGCGGCTGTTGAATTCTGGAATATGCGCGCCTATACTGATCAGAAATCGGGTAGGAGCGCCCTCATGAAACGCCCACTGTTGTCGTTGATTTCAGCCACCTTCCTTGCCGGATCCGCCTACGCCGACGACGTTGGCTTGCGCCTGGCTGAAAACGAGCCGGGCACGATCGCCCCTTTCTCGAAATCTTCGGCGAAGGCGCTTGGCAAGTACGGCTTTGAACCTTCGCTGAGCGCCGAACTGGATGTCGTCGATCTGGGCGCCGGGCGCAGCGGCACGGGCTTGTCGACCTCGCGCGGCTTCGCGTTGACGAGAGGACAAAGCCTTATCGGTACCGGCACCCTTCCGATCAATGAAAGCTTCTCGTTTTTCGGACAATTGGGCTTCGCCCGATCCGACGAAGATTTGCAGTTCTCGCTGGGTGTCCCGGCCTATAAATACGATCCGGGTAGCGATCTGACCTACGGAGTCGGCCTAAGATACGATTTCACCGAGCGCCTCGGTTTGCGCCTGCAATGGGAGCGCTACAATCAGCCCGCCTTCGACCTCCCCGGCGGCGACGACGTCAATCTGCTTTCGACGGGGTTGCGTTATCGCTTCTGATCCCGTTCAGCAGCCGATCGCATCAAGCCGGGTTCTCCCGGCTTTTATTTTTCCGATCTTCCGACCCTGAGGGTGACCCGTTGCGGCTTTTCACAAACCCCTAAAACCCCAGTGCGTCCCATAGCCGATCGACGCGCTCCTTGACGCCGGCATCCATTGCAATCGGCTTGCCCCAGTTGCGGCTGGTTTCGCCTGCCCACTTGTTGGTCGCGTCGATTCCCATTTTCGAGCCGAGGCCGGACACCGGGCTCGCGAAATCCAGATAATCGATCGGCGTATTTTCCGCGAGCAGCGTATCGCGCGCCGGATCGACGCGCGTCGTCATCGCCCAGATCACTTCCTTCCAGTCGCGGATGTTCACGTCGTCGTCAGTGACGATGATGAACTTGGTGTACATGAACTGGCGCAAAAAGCTCCAGATGCCGAACATGACGCGCTTGGCGTGGCCCGGATACTGTTTACGCATGCTGACCACGGCGAGCCGATACGAGCAGCCTTCCGGAGGCAGATAGAAATCGCTGATCTCCGGAAACTGTTTCTGCAACAGCGGCACGAACACCTCATTCAGCGCGACGCCGAGAATCGCCGGTTCATCCGGCGGCTTGCCGGTGTAAGTGCTGTGGTAGATCGGATCGCGGCGCATGGTAATGCGCTCGATCGTGAATACCGGAAAGCGCTCCTGCTCGTTGTAATAACCAGTGTGGTCGCCAAACGGGCCTTCGAGGGCTATTTCGTCCGGTGCAATGTGGCCTTCGAGTACGATTTCAGCACTCGCCGGCACTTGCAAATCGTTGCCTATGCATTTCACCAACTCGGTTTTGCTGCCGCGCAACAAGCCGGCGAACTGGTATTCGCTCAACGCATCGGGCACCGGCGTCACCGCGCCGAGGATGGTAGCGGGATCGGCGCCCAGCGCGACCGCGAGCGGAAACGGCTGGCCCGGATGCGCCAGGCAATGGTCACGAAAATCGAGCGCGCCGCCGCGATGCGCGAGCCAGCGCATGATGACTTTGTCGCGGGCGATGACCTGCTGGCGATAAATGCCCAGATTTTGCCGCGGCTTCAGAGGACCGCGCGTTATCGTCAGCCCCCAGGTAATCAGCGGCCCGGCGTCTTCCGGCCAGCAGGTCTGAATCGGCAGCCGCGCGAGATCGACGTCATCGCCTTCCCAAACGATTTCCTGACACGGCGCGCCCGATACGATTTTCGGCGCCATGTTCATGACCTGCCGCAACACCGGCAGCTTGTCCCACGCATCCTTCAGCCCTTTCGGCGGCTCGGGCTCCTTCAGATACGCGAGCAGCTTGCCAACTTCGCGCAAGGCCGCGACATCGTTTTCGCCCATGCCCATGGCGACGCGGCGCGGCGTGCCGAACAGGTTGGCAAGCACCGGGATCGAATGACCTTTGGTTTTTTCGAACAGGATCGCCGGCCCGGCCACATGCAATACGCGGTCGCAAATCTCGGTCATTTCCAGACGCGGATCGACCTCGATAGCGATCCGCTTCAGCTCGCCGAGCTTTTCGAGTTGCGCGATAAAGTCGCGCAGGTCGCGGTATTTCACTGCCCTTGCCTCATGCCGATCCACCGATCCAGTAGTCGGATGCGATGCCGGCGAATATCGCCGCGCCGACCCAGTTGTTGTGCAGGAACGCCTTGAAACATTTGTCGCGCTGGCGGTCGCGAATCAGCCGATAGTGATAGATCATCAGCCCCGCGGCGGCGCCGAGCCCGGCGAAGTAGAACGCGCCATAGCCTTGATCGACGCCGATGCCGAGCAAAATCAGCAGCATGCTCGCATAGCATAAGAGCACGGCGGCGACATCGCGGCTGCCGAACAGCAGCGCCGACGACTGAATGCCCAGCCTGATATCATCGTCGCGGTCGACCATCGCGTATTCGGTATCGTAGGCGATTGTCCAGAATACGTTTGCCAGCAGCAGCAGCCAGGCGAGCGGCGGGACAGCGCCGATCTGCGCGGCGAATGCCATCGGAATGCCGAAGCCGAACGCGATGCCGAGATACGCTTGCGGCAATGCGAAAAAACGCTTGGTGAAAGGATAGCTGGCCGCAAGCCACAGCGCCGGAATGGATAGCACCAAAACCAGATTGTGCAATGGCAGGATCAGCAAAAACGCAGCCAGCGCCAGCGCCGCGGCCAGCAGCATCGCTTCTGTCGCGCCTATGCGCTTCGCCGCGAGCGGCCGCTGCCGCGTGCGTTCGACGAAAGGATCGATGTTGCGATCGGCGTAATCGTTGATCACGCAGCCGGCCGAGCGCATCAGCACAGTCCCGAGCACGAAGATGACGACGACGCCCCAATCCGGCTTGCCGTCCGCGGAAATCCACAATGCCCACAACGTTGGCCACAGCAGCAGCAGGATGCCGATCGGCTTGTCGAGCCGCATCAGTTTCGCATACTCGGCGAGGCGTGCGTTTTCGATCACGCCGGCAGCTCGAGGATTCCGGGAAGGAAAACTTCGGTCACCATCAGCGGTTCCCGCTCAACGATGAACAGCGAGCGCCGCGCCCACAGGCAATCTGTTGACGATTTCAGCACGCGTTGCGCGCGCCGGAACAGCTCGTGGCGGTCGGTGAGTTTCTTGAAGTGCAGCGGCAGGCGCGCGACTTTTGGATTGCTGAACAGCGTCGCGCCCAGCGGTTTGCTGCCCTGCGTCGCCAGAAAATGCCAAGGGCCGCGCAGCGCCGTCCGCTGCAAAACGGTATGCGCGAAAACTACCGGAGTTGCCTTGCAATACAAAAATACTTCGCGCGTCAACGCCAGTTCGCGCGCGGGCAGGCTGAGTTCCCGAACCTCGTCGCGGAACGGTTTGGCGAAACGCTGGTGCACGCCGCGCACGCTAAATGCGGCGCAGCGCGACTGGATGCGCCCAGTCAGCGAGCCGCGATCGAGCAGCCACGCGCGATACGGCGAATCGGGATGCGGGGCGGCGCGCTTCCATTCGCCGTCGTGAATCTTGTGATTGGCTTTCACGTCAGGAACCTTAGACGCGCAGGTAGTTTTGTTTGTCGCCCAGCCAGCGCGCCAGATGGCGTTCGGCGATTGCCGGTTCATGTTCCAGAATTTGCGCTGCGGCAGCGCGCGCCGCATCGAGCAAATCGAGATCGGACTCGATGTCGGCGAAGCGCAGCAGCGGCACGCCGCTTTGCCGGGCGCCGAGAAACTCGCCCGGTCCGCGTAGGCGCAGGTCATGGCGGGCGATTTCAAAGCCGTCGGTGTTTTCGAAAATAATTTTCAGCCGCTCGCGCGCCAGTTCGCCGAGCGGCTTCTGGAACAGCAGGATGCACAGACTTTGCGCGACGGGGCCGCTGGCGCGGCCGACGCGGCCGCGCAACTGATGCAATTGCGACAAGCCCATGCGCTCGGCGTGTTCGATCACCATCAGCGAGGCATTCGGCACATCGACGCCGACTTCGATCACGGTCGTTGCGACCAGCAACTGGATTTCGTTGCGCGAAAACGCGTCCATCGCGGCAGTTTTCTGGTCGCTCGCCAGACGGCCATGAACGAGGCCGACGCGGATATCCGGAAGCGCCTGCGACAACGCGCGATGCGTGTCGAGCGCCGTTTGCAGTTGCAGCTTTTCCGATTCCTCGATCAGCGGGCAAACCCAATACACCTGGCGCCCCGCGCGGCACGCCTCGTGTACGCGAGCTATCACCTCAATGCGGCGCGCATCCGACACCAGTTTGGTGACTATGGCTTGCCGGCCCGGCGGCAGCTTGTCGATCAGCGAAACATCGAGGTCGGCCATATACGTCATCGCCAGCGTGCGCGGAATCGGCGTCGCGCTCATCATCAGCCGGTGCGGTTCGCGCTTCAGTTTGCCGCCGTTTGCCGCTGCGCCCAGCGCCAGGCGCTGATGCACGCCGAAGCGGTGCTGCTCGTCGATAATGGCGAGGCCAAGTCTGGCAAACGCAACGTGCTCCTGAAACAACGCATGCGTACCGACGGCGATCGGCGCCACGCCTTCGGCGATCTCGGCAAGCGCTGCCTGGCGCTCTTTCTTTTTCAGATTGCCCGCCAGCCACGCGACCTTGATCCCGAGCGGCGCGAGCCACGACAAAAACTTGCGGTAATGCTGTTCCGCGAGGATTTCGGTGGGCGCCATCACAGCGACCTGATATCCGCTTTCGATCGCCTGCAAGGCGCCGAGCGCTGCGACTATGGTTTTGCCGCTGCCGACATCCCCCTGCAGCAGGCGCTGCATCGGATGCGGCCGGCGCAGATCGGCGCTGATCTCGGCCAGCGATTTCTTTTGCGCCGGCGTCAGGATAAAGGGCAGCGCCGCGAGTAGGGCGGGCGCGAGGCGTTTGCAAGATGCAAGTCGCGCAGCGCGCAATTCGCGGCGACGCTCGTGATTGAGCCGCATCGACAGTTGCTGGGCGAGCAATTCATCGAACTTGATCCTGCGCCACGCCGGATGGCTGCGCTGCGCAAAAGCGTTGGCATCGGCATCGGGCGGCGGATGGTGCAGCACGCGCACGCTGGCGGCGAATTCGGGCAGCAGCAGCTTTTGCAGAACGGCGCAGCCAGGTTCGCTGGCGAACGCCAAAGTGTCGCTGAGATCGCAAGTCGCAAGCGCCTGATCGATAGATTTGCGCAACTGCGCCTGGTTCAGCCCCGCGGTCGTCGGATAAACCGGGGTCAGCGCAGCGCTGAGCGGCTCGCCTTCGCGCGCGACGCGGTACTTCGGATGAACCATCTCCGGTCCGAAATAGCCATCGCGGATTTCGCCGAATAGACGCACGCGAACGCCTTTGGCCAAAACCCTGGCCTGACTGCCATAGAAATTCAGAAACCGGATATGCAGCAAACTGCGGTTGCCGGGCTTTCCGGCCTCGCTATCGACGCTGTCTCTGACCTGGCAAACCAGCGTGCGGCGCGGGCGATAAGTGATTTCGGAATGAACGATCTCGCCTTCGACCAGAACCGTCTGGCCATGCGGCGCCGCGTGGATCGGCAGCAATCGGGTTTCGTCTTCATAGCGCAGCGGCAGATGCAATACCAGATCGAAAGGGCTGGCGATGCCGAGCTTGGCGAGCTTTCGCAGCGTGGCTTCACTTACGCCCGGGATTGCGGATTGCGGGTTCGGGGCGGCGGAAGATTCCCGAGCCGGCTGCGTGATTGCCGGGAGTTTCGAGGATGCGGAACGAGCGCCGCGCTTTGCCATATCCGCGCGCTTCAGGGCCTGGCTCAATCCACAATCCTCGCTCCTCAATCCGGCATGACCATCACGCCGTCGACTTCGACCAGCGCCCCGCGCGGCAGCGCAGCAACGCCGACCGCGGCGCGCGCCGGATACGGTTCTGAAAAATACTTGGCCATTGCCTCGTTGACGCGGGCGAAATGGCCCAGATCGGTCAGATAGACATTCAGCTTGACGACGTCGGCCAGCGAGCCGCCCGCCGCACGGGCGACCGCCTGCAGGTTGTCGAACACGCGGACAATCTGCGCGTCGATGCCGTCTACCATTTGCATATTCGCCGGGTCGAGGCCGATCTGGCCGGACAGGTAAACGGTAGCGTCCGCGCGTACCGCCTGCGAATACGAGCCAATCGCGGCCGGCGCATCTTTTGTCGAAATAATTTGTTTTGGCATGGTCTAAGGAAGATGAACTGATGATGACGCCGCAATCGCCGGAGACTGCGACAGCGCGGAGACTGCGACAGCGCGCTCCATCATAAATGAGCACTAAACTAATCGCCAATCTGGAAAAAATGCTGGGCTTCGGCCACGACAGCGCCGTGTTGCGCTTCGGTCTCGGCAGCGCCTACCTGAAAGCAGAGGATGCCGCATCGGCCATCCCTCATTTGCACGATGCCGTTCGTCAGGACCCGACGTATTCGGCGGCATGGAGCAAGCTCGGGCGCGCGCTGGCCGAGTGCGGGCGGCTGGAGGAAGCGCTGGCCGCCTACCGGCAAGGCATCGCGGCGGCGGAACAACGCGGGGATAAACAGGCGGCGCGGGAAATGGCCGTGTTCAGCCGGCGCCTCGAGCAGCGATTGGCCGACGGCGCCGCCGACTCCTGAACGGCGTATCGCCGCCAGCAAGGCGTGGCCGCCGGATGTTTGCTATAGTCGGACAATCACCTTCGACCGGCGGGAAAATGGATTTCGAGCAGGCGCGCTTCAACATGGTCGAGCAGCAAATCCGCACCTGGCAGGTGCTCGACCAACAGGTTCTCGATTTGATGTCTATGCTTCCGCGCGAGGATTTCGTCCCGCCGGCGCTGCGCGACCTCGCTTTTGCGGATCTGCAGATCCCGCTCGGCCACGGCGCGGCCATGATGCCGCCCAAGCTCGAAGCGCGCATTCTGCAGACGCTCGAAATCGCGGCCGGCGATCGCGTTCTCGAAATCGGCACGGGAAGCGGCTACCTGACCGCTCTGCTGGCGCACCTTGCGAAGCATGTCTACAGCGTCGAGATTGTTCCTGAACTGAGCGAATCCGCCGGGCGCAAGTTGGCTGCCCGCGGCATCGACAACGTCACGCTCGAAGTCGGCGATGCAGCCCGGGGCTGGATCCGGCATGCGCCGTATGACGTGATTGTCCTGACCGCTTCGACCGGCATTTTGCCTGCGAGCATGCAAGACATGCTGGCGCCTGGCGGCAGGCTGTTCGCGATCGTCGGCACGGCGCCCGCGATGGTCGCCAAGCTCCTGACCCGGGTTACCGATAACGCGTTTCGGACCGCCGATCTATTCGAAACCTGTGTCCCGCCGCTCAAAAACGCACTGCAACCCGAACGTTTTATTTTCTAGATATGCAAACGATCGACCCGGAACAATTGAAGCATCGGCTGGACGACAGCACCCGGACCAGGCCGCTGCTGCTCGATGTGCGTGAGCCGTGGGAATTCGAGTTGTGCCATATCGAAGACGCGCGCTTGCTGCCCATGCAACAGGTTCCGCAGCAAGCCAGGGAGTTGGCCGACGATGCCGAAATCGTTGTCATTTGCCACCACGGTTTGCGCAGCGCGCAGGTCGTGCAGTTTCTGATGCGCAACGGCTTCAAAAACGTAGCCAATCTGCAAGGTGGAATCGACGCATGGGCCGAGCGGATCGATCCGGCAAGGCGCCGGTACTAGCGATGTTTCTGAATAAAGCCATGAGTCAAAAGCCGTTCGTGCTGAGCCCGTCGAAGCATGAGCTGCCTTCGACGAGCTCAGGCCGAACGGGAACATACGCCATTTATCGTTGGAACAGCACATTAGCTGGGCTGCGCATATGACCGCGGCGGACAATTCGAAATCGGCGCTGCGGCAACAAATCCTGGCAAAACGCAATGCGCTGTCCGAAACCCAACGGCGCGATTACAGCCGGCGCATCACCGCGACCATCCTGTCCTCGGATGCCTATCGCAACTCTGGAAACGTACTCGCCTATCAAAGCTTCGGCAGCGAATTCATAACCGATGATTTCATCGCGCGCGTTTTTGCCGACGGCAAAAAGCTTGCGTTACCGAAAATCAATCGTCAGGAGCGGCGCCTCGAGCTCTATCTGGTCGAGAATCCCGACGAACAGCTAAGCGCGGGCGTCTGGGGAATTCTCGAGCCGCAACCGCAAAAGTGCGAGGCCGCCAATCCAATGCAGATCGATTTCGTCCTGACGCCTGGACTGGCTTTTACCAGGGCGGGCGACCGGCTCGGGTACGGCGGCGGCTTTTACGATCGTCTGATGGCAACCTTGAATCCGCGGGCGCCGCGCGTTGCCGCAACATTTTCGCTGCAAATTTGCGACAGCGTTCCAACAGCAGCCCATGACGAACCCGTCGATCTGGTGATTACCGAGGAAAGCGCGTTTCACGCGCGGCGCCGCCCTGACGCCTAAAGGTTTGTTGAAAAGCTCAAGGCCGTCAGCTTAGAGATTGCTTCCCGCTTTCGCGGGGACCTTCAAAAACGCTTCTCGCAAAGACGCGTTGCGGCTTTTTCAACAAACCCTTGGGAAATAGATTACCAGCGCAGCAACGCCAGCAGCTTGCCAGTCGCGCCGCGATGCGCCGCGGCAAAGTTTTTTCCGGCCGCGCCGATTGCCGCGGCACGCGCGTCATCCGCAAAAAGACGCGCGGCTGTCGAGAATACCTGTTCGGCATCGTCGACTTGCAGCGCAGCGCCGGCGTTCAGGGCAGCATCGGTCGCCTCCGAAAAGTTGTACGTGTGCGGACCGACGATGACCGGCCTGCCGACCACGCAGGCTTCGATCAGATTTTGTCCGCCGAGGGGCAGCAGGCTGCCGCCGATAAAGGCGATATCGCAGGCCGCGTAATACGCTAACAGCTCGCCCATGCTGTCGCCGAGCAGCACTTGCGTATCCGCTGCCGCCGCGCGGTTTTCGCTGCGCCGGCGATAGCGCACGCCGCGCTTTTCGAGGAGCGTGGCGACGGCATCGAAGCGCTGTGGATGGCGCGGCACGATCACAAACAGTAAATCAGCGGAGCCTGAATCGGCGGAATGATTTGGCATCGCATCGAGCAACAGCGCTTCCTCGCCTTCGCGCGTGCTCGCCGCCAGAAGCACCTGCCGCTTGCCATACCCGGCGCGCCATTGCGCGCCGAGCGCCAGCATCGCCTGCGGCGGATCGATGTCGAACTTCAGGTTGCCGCACACGTGTACCTCCGCGGCGCCGAGGCTTTGCAGCCGCCGCGCATCGTCGTTCGTTTGCGCAGCGATCGCAGTCAACTGCCGCAGGCCGTTGCGCGCGACGTCCGGGAAGCGCGCGTATTTTGCCGCCGAGCGCTGCGACAAACGCGCATTGACCAGATAGATCGGCGTGCCGCGCGTCTGGCATTCGTGGATCAGGTTGAACCAGATTTCGGTTTCCATCAGCGCGCCGATCTCGGGCCTGAAGTGATCGAGAAAACGCCGTACCGCAAACGGAAAATCGTAGGGCAGATAGCAGCGCAACACGTCGTCGCCATACAAGGCCGCGCCGGTTTCGCGCCCGGTCGGCGTCATGTGCGTAATCAAAACGCGATGCTTCGGATACGCGTGCTGCAGCGCCTTGATCAGCGGCTCAGCGGCGCGCGTCTCGCCGACTGAAACCGCGTGCAGCCAGATGAGCGGCGCGCGCGGACGTTCGCCGTAGTAGCCGAAGCGTTCGGCGAGATTGCGCAGATACGCAGGCTGCCGCCGCGCACGCCAAACCAGACGAAAGAGCGCGAACGGCAGCAGCGCCCACAGCAACAGCGTATAGCCGAAACGGGTCTTGATCACGCCGTCAGCATGGCATCGAGCGCGTCGATCACCTCGGCTACCGTCGGTGCCTGTCCGCGCGCGCCCAGATTGCGCGCGTTCGACGCACAAAGTCCGGTCAGCGCCGGATCGCTCGCGCAATAGAGGCCGACCGACGGGACGCCAAGCGCCGTCGCAAGGTGGGTAAGCCCGGTATCGACGCCGACGGCCGCGCGCGCCCCGCCGAGGAGGGACGCCGCATCGTGCAGCGTCATTTGCGGCGCGACGACGGCGCAGCGGATTTGCGCGGCCAGGCGCTCGGCGCGTGCGCGTTCGGCCGGGTTTCCCGACGGCAAAACGCAATCCAGCCCAATGCCGTTCAGATGATTCGAAAGCTCCGCCCAATTCGTTTCTGGCCAAAGCTTGGCGTTCGCGCTGGTCGCGTGCAGCAGCACCGCATAGCTTCGCGAAGGCAGCCAGGCGAAATTCGGCGGCTCGCATCGAATCCCGTAATCTCCCTCACCGGTCGCGGTATAACCGAGAGCCTGGGCGACGAGCAGACGGTTCCTCTCGACCGCGTGGAGATTTTTGCTGACGCGAAACGTCCGGTTGTAGAATCGCGCCGCCAGCGGCTCGCGTATGCTCGGCGCGTCGTAGCCGCAGCGCGTCCCGTGCGCGCAGCGCGCGATCATGGCGCTTTTCAGCAGACCCTGCGTGTCGATGACGGCATCATAGGTATGCTCCTGCAATCTCCGCTTGAAAGCGACCATCTCGCGCCAGGTGTTGCGGTCGGTCAAGCTGCGCCACCACGCCCGCACGTCGACAGCCAGCGTTGTCTCTACGCCGTGATGGAGCGCCGGAATCGGCGCAAGGGCACGTTCGACGACCCAGTCGATTCGTGCATCGGGATAGTTCGCGCGGAGATCGGTTGCCGCGGGCAGGTTGTGAACGACATCGCCCATGGAAGACGTTTTGACGAGCAAAATCCGCATGCGGCGTTTCGATTCGCGACAAGGCCGGTATGACGAGGATTATAGCCGTCCGCGCCCTCCCCACCCCAGCCCTCCCCAGCAAGTGGGGAGGGCGCAAAGCGTCGAGTGTTTGGATCGAACCTCTCCGGCAAGTGAGGAGGGAGCACGGCTGCAGGACACGACGCAGCAAGCTTGGGGCGCCGAGGCCGACGCCGCAGCTTTATTCGAATAGAATAACGCCTTTCCGCGAACCGCCTCCTCCGCTTTATGCAAATAACCGTGATCGGAACCGGCTACGTCGGGCTGGTGAGCGGCGCCTGCTTTGCCGAAATGGGCAACGCAGTGACGTGCGTCGACCTCGATACGGCAAAAATCGACGGATTGAAAAAAGGCGTGCTGCCGATCTACGAGCCGGGGCTTGAGGCCATCGTCAGGGAAAACCACGCGGCCGGGCGTCTGCGTTTTACCCATTCCCTGCCGGAGGCGATGCGCGATTCCGGCATTTTTTTCATTGCCGTCGGGACGCCGCCTGGTGAAGATGGATCGGCCGATCTGCAGCATGTGCTGGGCGTCGCCCGCGAGCTTGGCCAGCATCTCGAGCGATACGCCGTTATCATCGACAAATCCACGGTGCCGGTTGGGACCGCGGAAAAAGTCAAAGCAGTCGTCGCCGAACAGCTCGGCAAACGCGGCAGGAATATCGAATTCGATGTCGTCAGCAATCCCGAATTCCTCAAGGAAGGCGCGGCAGTCGAGGATTTCATGCGCCCCGATCGCGTCATTATCGGCACCGACAGTCATCGCGCGCGCGAGATCGTCGAAGAGCTTTACGCGCCGTTCAACCGCAGTCATCAGCGCACCGTGGTCATGGGCGTACGCGACGCGGAAATGACCAAATACGCGGCCAACGCCATGCTCGCGACCAAGATCTCGTTCATGAACGAAATGGCTAATCTCTGCGAGCGCATGGGCGTCGACGTCGAAAACGTGCGTCAGGGAATAGGCTCGGACTCGCGCATCGGCTATTCCTTCATTTATCCGGGCTGCGGCTACGGCGGCTCGTGCTTCCCCAAGGACGTCAAGGCGCTGATCCATATGGCGCGGCAGAACGACTTCGAGCCGGCCGTGCTGCACGCAGTAGAATTGCGCAACGAACGCCAGAAATCGGTGCTGTTCGACAAGATCGTCGCGCGCTTCGGCGGCGATCTCAACGGGCGCAGCTTCGGAATCTGGGGGCTAGCCTTCAAGCCGGGCACCGACGATATGCGCGAGGCGTCGTCGGTCATACTGATGCGCAAGCTGATCGATGCCGGCGCGACAATGATCGCCTACGATCCGGCAGCTATGGATACGGCGCGGCGAGAGTTGCCACGCGCCTGGTTTGCCGGTAACCGGATCCGGCTGGCGGAGCATCAGTACGATGCGCTCTCCGGAGTCGATGCGCTGGTGCTGGTGACGGAATGGAAGCCGTTTCGCCATCCCGATTTCAGCGCCATGAAAAAGCTCATGAAAGCCCCGCTGATATTCGATGGTCGCAATCA
>JACDAM010000082.1 GCA_013695435.1 Burkholderiales bacterium
TGCGGGGAATCTAGATACGCGGCGCTGACCGTCACGTTGCCCGAAACCGAGGCTAGCAGTACGCTTGCATCGACTTGCAGGTCGTCGTCTCTATTCAAAGTCGCGTTGACGTTGGTCGATTGCTGCGCGACGGAGTTGGTGCCAGTGTTTTGCGCCGCCTGGCTGATGCCGTCCTGATTTTTTAGGACGTCGTCGGACATGGCGTTGTTGCCGCTCTTATACGGAACATTCGCTCCGTCGAGATCTACAGTTCCGTTCTTCTCGACCGCCGCGCCCAGCAAGCTGAAATTGGTAGCAACTTCGCCTTCAGCGGCCAATACGGGTGCGGAGAAACCCAGCGTGATTGCGGCAATAATCAAAGTTTTTTTCATGATCAAATCCCTTTTTTGTGGGTTTGCTAAAGGCGCGGCAATATGCCAGCGCCTGTTCGATGCAGGGCCGTGGTCGGTTTACCCGTCACGGCCCTTTTTTGTTTTTTTATCTGCAGTTGCAGGCGATGTCGGCGTCCACATTTACCGATTGCTGGGCGATCGCGTTGGTGCCTGTGTTCTGAGACAACTGGCTGATGCCGTTCTGGTTTTGCAGAACGTTATCGCTCAGGGAGTTGTTACCGCTGACGATTGGGAGGTCGATGCCCGCGACGCCGAGGGTCAGGTTACCTGTAACGGCTGCGCCTAACAGGCTTACGTTCACTTGCAGGTCATCGTCGTCTTTATTGAGAGTCGCGTTGACGTTGGTCGATTGCTGCGCGACGGAGTTGGTGCCAGTGTTTTGCGCCGCCTGGCTGATGCCGTCCTGATTTTTCAGGACGTCGTCGGACATGGAGTTGTTACCGCTGAAAATCGGAGCATTGATCAGAGCCGCGTCACCCGTAACGTTGCCGCTGACGGAGGCGCCCAAGGCGCTCACGTTCACGGCGACTTCACCACCGTCTGCGAAAACAGGAGTCGCGAAACCGAGCGCAATCGCGAATGCCAAAACAGTCTTTTTCATGAGTTGATCCCCTTTTAGGTTTTAGTAGGCTTGGCGACACGCCAGTCCTCGCCGTTTCGTATTGCATGGGACGTGCCACCGCTACAAAACTGTCCTCTTTACCCTGGCTGCAAAATGCAAGTAGCGGATTGCAATCGAATCTGTTCGATGCTTTTTTTATACGTGATTGTGCGAGTCCAAGCGTAGGCAAAAAAAAGAGCTGAGCCTGTAAGCCAAGCTATACGTAAAGCTCTTGTTGAATTCATTGAATGATCGGAGCGACGAACAAAGTCGTTAAAAATCCACCACTTTGTCAAACATTTACTGTGGAGGATCGATCAGTTTGAATGTGTAAAGTCATTGTGACGGTGTGGGGCAGGGTTTCAAGCGCGTCCGGTGTCCCACAGAAGCGATCAGGCCGGAAATCACGAACACCGAGAGCAGCCAATTCACCGGCCGCCAAAGCATTGCCCACATGCGCCGAGTTCGGCAACCGCCGCGCCCGGACACCGCAGTTTAGCGAACGTGTTGCCCGCTCAACCGATGCTTACCCATCAATCGATACAGGGTCACACGGGATACGCCGAGTTCTTTGGCCGCCTGCGAAATATTGTTCTGGGTATACCAGAGACTCGTTTTGATGGCATTGAGCTCGGCGATATCGCGCGCTTGATCGAGCTCCATGGTGTTGCGTGGTACGGCGCGCCGCTCAAGTCCCAGATCAGCGCGGGTGATCAAGCAGTTATCGCACATGACAATCGCTCGCTGCACCCGATTTATCAGTTCGCGAACATTGCCGGCCAGTCGTGCGCAATCAATGCTTGCAGGCCGCGATGACTGAAGCCTCTCAGATTTGCGGCGCCTCTTTCCTTGGAAAATTTGTCAAAAAAATGTTGTGCGAGAAGCAGAATGTCGTCGTCGCGTTCACGCAAAGGGGGTGCTGTTACGTGCAGCACATTGAGTCGATAACACAAGTCTTCCCGAAAACGCCCTTCGGCTATCGCTTTTTCCAGGTTCACATGGGTTGCTGCGATTACCCGGACATCAGCCGGAATACTCTGGGTCGAACCGATGCGGCTGAACGTTTTTTCCTGAAGAAAACGTAACAGGTTAATCTGCAGTTCGAGCGGTAGGTCGCCGATTTCATCCAGGAAAATAGTTCCCCGTTCGGCGGCTTCTATTAGACCTTTCTTGGACTGATGTGCGCCCGTGAAAGCGCCTTTCTCGAATCCGAATAATTCAGACTGGATCAGATTGGCGGGCAATGCGCCGCAATTGATCGCGATGAAGGGCTCTCTGGCCCGCTTGGAGCGTTTGTGAACCAAAAGGGCTGCCAACTCTTTTCCCGTTCCGCTTTCGCCATTGATCAGCACCGGCGCATCGACCCGCGCGATCTTTTTAATGCCGGAAAGCAGTTTGGTTATCGCGATGCTGTTGCCAATCATCAGCGATTCTTTGATATCGTTTTGCTGAAGTGGGAAACGTTTCTTCAATTCGACTTTTCTTTCGGCATGCGCCAAGGCCAGGGAAAGCTCGCCTGGCTTGACTGGCAATAAGAAATGGTCATGAAAGCAATCAGGACAAGTTTTGCACACGTCTCAGACGTCAGGCACTTACTGTCCATCACCGCAGTCCATTCCATTAGTCCCCGGCGGAGGAGCAGGAAATCTTCAATTTCAATGCATGCTTCGTCATTGCACGCGTCGAACAATACGATTCCAGCGCCGAAGTCGTGCTGCTCAATAAGCCGACCAGCAAGCTTCAGGCTCGTGGCCATGTGTACTTCCCTGCCGGCTGCAACCAAATCGTTACCTGGATGCTCGTCCGCAATACCGAGTTTTATACAGAGCAGTTTATGAGGAGTCATGCTGTCTATGCCGCAAGATGCAGCAGTGCCTCGGCGAATAAAGAGGTCGAATATTCATGTATTCGGCTCCCTATATACATAATAAGATCAATAAGATATACAGGAGGCCTTGGAGCGTTCAGCTGGAGTCTCGCGGCATCGCTGCCGTCTAGCGCTTTATACCAGGGCGCGCTAACTAGCTCACTATTCGACAGTGGTAGACAGCGTATCAGCATCATGAGGTCGGGAATGCGGCGCCAGTCAGGTAGGCGGAAAATAGGTTACCAAGAGCTGCGTCTATGAGTACTTTTCTTGCCGACGTCGTTCTCGGCTTGCATTTTACCTTCGTGTTTTTTGTAGTAGCAGGTCTTGCAGCAGTCTGGATCGGCGTGGCTTTTGAGTGGCAATGGATCAGAAACCTGTGGTTTCGGAGGCTGCATCTTGCTGCGATCGCGTTTGTTGCATTGGAAGCGATAGTCGGCGTAGCTTGCCCACTGACGCTCTGGGAAAATGCTCTAAGAGGAACCTTGCAGGAGACCAGTTTCATGCGACGCTATCTGGGCCCGATCCTGTACCACGAGTTACCGGAATGGGCTTTTACGGTAGCCTATATTTCCTTCGCTATCGCGGTAGCGATCACTTACATACTGATCAAACCAAAAGGACAACATAACGGCTGATAGGAGCGACGACGGTGACCAAGCCTGGCGGCTACTGATATCGCAGGAAGCAGCCTGCCGCAATGATGTATAACTCCGGCTGACGGTGAGTGAAAGCCAAAAAAATGGGGGCTGGTATATTCCAGCCCCACGCCGTCGTAAATACAAGAATTACTTAAGGCATAACCGCATCAGGCGGAAAATCATACAACACCGGTCAATTCCTCCGCGTATACAAGACGCACGGCGTCATTCTCGTCAATATCGACTGCCACTCTGCCGCCCTTTGATAAACGCCCGAACAATAGCTCATCGGCTAGCGCTCGCCGGATCGTATCCTGAATCAGACGCGCCATCGGACGCGCGCCCATCGACGGATCGAAGCCGTGCTTGGCAAGATACGCCTTGAGCGCTTCGGTGAAACTGGCCTCCACTTTTTTCTCGTGCAACTGCTCTTCCAACTGAATCAAAAATTTGTCGACAACCATCATGATGATCGGCGCGTCGAGCGGTGCAAAAGAAATCATCGCATCGATGCGATTGCGGAATTCCGGCGTAAACAAACGTTTGATGTCCGCCATTTCATCGCCCAATTGCTTACCCTGCATGAACCCTATGCTTGTTTTCGATAATGATTCCGCTCCCGCATTCGTCGTCATGATGATTACGACATTGCGAAAATCGGCTCGCCGGCCATTGTTGTCGGTCAGGGTGCCATGATCCATGACCTGCAGCAAAATATTGAAAATATCCGGGTGCGCTTTTTCAATTTCATCAAGCAGCAGAACAGCGTAAGGATGCTTGGTCACGGCCTCGGTAAGAAGTCCGCCCTGATCGAATCCGACATACCCCGGCGGCGCGCCGATAAGCCGGGAAACGGCATGGCGCTCCATATATTCAGACATGTCGAAACGAATGAGCTCGACACCCATTGTATAAGCGAGCTGCCGCGCGACTTCGGTTTTGCCTACTCCCGTCGGCCCTGAAAACAGGAACGAGCCGATCGGCTTCTGCGGATTTCCCAAACCGCTGCGCGCCATCTTGATGGCAGCCGAAAGCGCAGTGATCGCTTTATCTTGTCCAAAAACAACCGCTTTCAGATCGCGCTCCAGATGTTTCAACGCGGTACGGTCGTCGCTCGAGACGGTCTGCGCGGGAATGCGCGCGATCTTAGCGATTATCTCTTCGATCTCATGTCGGTTGATTACTTTCTTGCGCTTGGACGGAGCTACGATACGCTGAGCAGCGCCCGCCTCGTCGATCACGTCGATCGCCTTATCTGGCAGATGACGATCATTGATAAAACGTGCGGACAGCTCCGCGGCCGACGATAACGCTGACGACGTGTATTTCACGCCGTGATGTTTTTCGAAACGCGTCTTGAGGCCGCGCAAGATTGCAACTGTTTGCTCGATGCTGGGCTCGGCAACGTCGATTTTCTGGAACCGACGCGACAATGCGTGATCCTTTTCAAACACCCCGCGAAATTCAGTATAGGTCGTTGCGCCTATACATTTCAACTGTCCGGTTGATAGCGCAGGCTTCAGAAGATTCGAAGCATCCAGGGTTCCGCCTGATGCAGCGCCAGCACCGATCAGCGTATGGATTTCATCGATGAATAAAATGGCATTCGGGTTATCGATAAGCTGCTTCAAAACCGCCTTCAGTCTCTGCTCGAAATCGCCGCGATATTTGGTGCCGGCCAGCAACGCCCCCATGTCAAGCGCATACACTTGGCATCGATTGAGGATTTCTGGCACATCACCTTCTATTATGCGGCGAGCCAGCCCTTCGGCAATCGCTGTCTTGCCGACGCCAGCCTCGCCGACGAGCAAAGGATTGTTCTTGCGGCGACGGCACAGGGTCTGCACGACCCGCTCCAACTCGTGTTCACGCCCGATCAGGGGATCGATCTTGCCTGACAATGCGTGAGCGTTAAGGTTGAGCGTGTAATTCTCGAGCGCTCCGCCAGCCGACTGCTCCTGCTCGCTATCCGGCTCAACTTCCGGCTTGCTTGGCGTTGCCTGCGGGACCTTGCTGATTCCGTGAGAGATAAAATTTACGACATCGAGCCGGGTGACGCCTTTTTGGTGCAGAAAGTAGACCGCGTGCGAATCCTTTTCGCCGAATATCGCGACCAGCACGTTTGCGCCGGTCACTTCTTTCTTGCCTGAAGATTGCACATGCAGAATCGCGCGCTGAATGACGCGCTGGAAACCCAACGTCGGTTGCGTGTCGACCTCCTGCCCGCCAACCTGCGGCGTATGCTCGGAAACAAAATCGGACAGCAGTTTGCGCAATTCTTCGATGTCGGTCGCGCAGGCGCGTAATACCTCAGCAGCGGAAGGATTGTCGAGCATCGCCAGCAGCAGGTGCTCTACTGTAATAAACTCGTGACGCTTCTGGCGAGCATCCATGAACGCCATATGCAGACTGACTTCGAGTTCTTGAGCAATCATTTACGTTTCCTCCATCACGCATCTTAGCGGATGTTGATGTTGCTTGGCAAAAACCATAACCTGGTCCACCTTTGTCGCTGCGATGTCCTTCGGAAACACACCACAGACGCCCATCCCTTCCTTATGTACTTTGAGCATGATTTGGGTAGCCTGTTCACGACTTAGGGAAAAAATCGTCTGCAGCACCGCGACGACAAAATCCATGGGCGTATAGTCATCGTTCAACAGTAAAACCTTGAACAGAGGCGGGGGCTTGACCTTACTTTTTTTGGCTTCGAGTACTGTTCCTTCACGGTTCTTGTTTGCCATTTGCTATTCGACGCAGGGCTCCGATTCATACCGTCAATTTTGCGCGCTAACGGCAATTTTTCAAGAGGCGGCGCAAACTGCTTGACTTCCAGTAACAAATAAATTAAAAAGCAGGTGGGTGTTTGGCTTCAAGTCATCTCGCAATGCCACTTTGCTGTCGCTTGTCGCTGCGGTCTTGAAACTCAAACAGTATGCGGGTTTCCGGCCCGGTTTTCTCTCAAGGATGTTTACTTATTATGGCAACAGGAACAGTCAAGTGGTTTAACGATTCGAAGGGTTATGGCTTTATTACACCCGACGATGGCAGCGAAGATCTGTTCGCGCATTTTTCCGCGATCAACATGAACGGATTCAAAACGCTGAAGGAAGGCCAGAAAGTCAGCTTTGAAGTCACGCAAGGGCCGAAAGGCAAGCAAGCGTCGAACATCCAGATGAGTTGACACGCGGCAGGGAATTAGCCGCGTTAGCTGAAAGCCCGCCTTAGTCGGCGGGCTTTTTTATTGCCGTGCTTTTCTGTTAGCGGCTTTTTAACTGGAATCCGGTAGCGCCCTATCGCCGCCGTTCGAGCTTGTGAAGCATGGGCGTTTCCATGCACGCAATAATAGCGTGGCCGAAACCCGAGCAAGACACTTGGGTAGCGCCTTCGAGCAGACGCGCCAAATCGTAAGTGACGACCTTGGCGAGGATCGCACGCTCCAGACCAAATATGATGAGGTCGGCTGCCTCGTTCCAGCCGATATGACGCAGCATCATTTCGGCAGACAAAATCAGCGAGCCTGGGTTGACATAATCACGCCCTGCGTATTTGGGCGCTGTTCCGTGGGTCGCCTCGAACATTGCCATATCATCGTTCATGTTCGCGCCGGGCGCGATCCCGATTCCACCTACGTGCGCTGCAAGCGCGTCCGAAATGTAATCGCCGTTCAGATTCAAAGTCGCTATGACATCGTACTCGTCGGGGCGTATCAGTATCTGCTGTAGAAAGGCGTCCGCGATAGAATCCTTGATGACTATACCATTGGGCAACACCAGCCACGGACCGCCGTCCAGGAGTTCGGCGCCGAATTCGCGTTGAGCAAGGGCGACTCCCCATTTCTTGAAGCCACCTTCCGTGAACTTCATGATGTTGCCCTTGTGCACGAAAGTCACCGATTTACGCTTACGATCGATCGCGTATTGAATCGCCTTGCGGACCAGTCGCTCGGTCCCTTCCCGTGAGACTGGCTTGATTCCGATTCCGGAAGTCTCCGGAAACCGGATTTTGGTGACGTTCATTTCCTCGCGCAGGAACTTGATGACTTTCTTGCAGGCCTCGGTTTCAGCCTCCCATTCGATTCCTGAGTAAATGTCTTCCGAATTTTCTCGGAAAATCACCATATCGGTCTTTTCCGGATTTTTCAGCGCGCTGGGCACACCTTCGAAATAACGGACGGGCCGCAAACAGACATATAGGTCGAGCTGCTGGCGCAGCGCGACATTGATCGAACGGATGCCGCCCCCGATTGGCGTGGAAAGCGGGCCCTTGATTGAAACCACATAATCACTGACAACTTCCAGGGTTTCCTGCGGAACCCAGACATCTTTACCGTAAACCTGTACCGCCTTCTCCCCTGCATATACCTCCATCCAGGCGATTGAGCGCTTTCCGCCGTAAGCTTTTTTTACAGCGGCATCGACCACGCTGCGCATGACCGGCGTCACATCGACCCCAATACCGTCACCTTCGATGAAAGGAATAATCGGATGATCGGGTACATTCAAGGAGTGATCGGAATTCAGGCCGATCTTCTGGCCATCCAGCGGGACTTTGATATGCTCGAACATTTGATGCTCCTTGTCGTCTATCTTATATCTTATATATTATGCCAAGCCGGCAACGGCGGACCAGCCTCGTTCTAACTATGGAGAAAGCCCAGTGTTCAAGACGGCGGACTTGTGTGATCGGTTTGATGGCAAGATCGAGGTTGCCGCGCCGGTGTTTCAGGCTTACGGCGGAAACATCGCATTCAGCGGCACGATTCGCACGGTAAAAGTGCACGAAGACAACGTGCTGGTCAAGCAGATGTTATCCAGCCCCGGCAACGGTTCGGTACTGGTCATAGATGGCGGCGCTTCTCTGCACTGCGCGCTCGTCGGCGATCAACTGGCCGCGATGGCGAACGATAATGACTGGAGCGGCCTTGTCGTGAACGGCTGCATTCGCGATTCGGAAGCCATAAACAAGACCGCAGTTGGTGTGCGAGCCCTCGCCACCCACCCGCGGCGCAGCATAAAAAAAGGCGCCGGCGACGTGGATATTCCGGTTCGTTTTGCCGGCGTTTTATACGTTCCGGGGCATCACATTTATATCGATGAAGACGGAATCGTAATCAGTGCCGCCTCCCTCGTCAGCTAGTTCTATTTACTCGCAACCTGGTATCGTTCGCATAAGACGTGCAACGGGATGATCGTGTGTGGACTCAACCGCCTGAATTTAGTGCATTTCTGTGAGAGTTACAAAATTGTTGCAATGCACGAACGCCACGTTATACTGTGACAGTAGATCACGAAACGCCAGCCAGTAAACCCTTGCCTGGCGTACAAGGGGCGGATGTCAACAACATCGTCGCCCTCCTGGTATGCCGGACCATCTCCGGCCGCCCCCGTGGGATATAGCCCGGCGCAGGCTGGGCTATATCATTTACACTGGACAGGCTGCCTCGTTTCGGCGCCTTGGGGACGTTGAGCGACAAATCGCTTGCAAGCTCTCCACAAACCGACTATCGATAACAGGAGATATTTATGGACCGTGCTCAGGACATTGCGCAGATCAAGAAAGATTGGGCTGAAAATCCGCGCTGGAGTGGTATTGCCCGCCCTTATACCGCCGAAGACGTCTGTCGTTTACGCGGGACCGTTCAGATCGAACATACGCTGGCAAAACGCGGTGCCGAGAAGCTCTGGGGTCTGGTCAACAGCGAGCCCTATGTAAATTCACTGGGCACCCTGACCGGCAATCAGGCAATGCAGCAGGTCAAGGCAGGCCTCAAGGCAGTTTATTTGTCGGGATGGCAAGTCGCAGCCGACGCCAACGATTCAACCCAGATGTATCCGGATCAATCGCTGTATTCCGTCAGCAGCGTGCCGACCGTGGTTCGCAGAATCAATAACGCATTTATTCGGGCCGATCAGTTGAACCACGCTGAAGGCAACGACACCATCGACTGGTTCGCGCCGATCGTTGCCGACGCCGAAGCCGGGTTTGGCGGCGTCCTCAACGCGCACGAGCTTATGAAGGCGATGATAGAAGCAGGCGCCGCCGGCGTGCATTTCGAGGATCAGCTGGCCTCAGCCAAAAAATGCGGGCACATGGGCGGCAAAGTGTTGGTGCCGACGCAAGAAGCGGTGCAAAAATTGATCGCGGCGCGTCTCGCCGCCGACATACAAGGAACGTCCACGCTCATTTTCGCGCGCACCGATGCCGAAGCAGCCAATCTGCTGACCTCCGATGTCGACGACAACGACAAACCCTTCTGTACCGGTGAGCGTACCAACGAAGGCTTTTACCGGGTTCTGAACGGGTTACAGCAATCCGTTTCGCGCGGCCTGGCTTATGCGCCCTATGCCGACCTCGTCTGGTGTGAAACCGGCAAACCCGATCTCGAGTTCGCCAAGAAATACGCCGAAGCAATACGCGCCAAGTTTCCGAACAAAATGCTGGCCTACAACTGCTCGCCGTCTTTCAACTGGAAGAAAAATCTGGACGACGCGACCATCGCCAAGTTCCAGCGCGAACTGGGCGCGATGGGCTATAAGTTCCAGTTCATTACCCTGGCCGGCTTCCATGTGCTCAATTACAGCATGTTCGAACTCGCGCACGCCTACTCCAAGAAAGGCATGACGGCATTCGTCGAGTTGCAGCAGAAGGAGTTTGCCGCTGCAGATATCGGCTTTACCGCGGTAAAGCATCAGAGGGAAGTTGGAACGGGTTACTTCGACGCGGTGACCCAGGTAATTCAATCGGGGCAATCATCGACGACGGCGCTGACCGGTTCCACCGAAGAAGAACAGTTCGTATAACGCATCGAGAAGACGCCGCACTGTCCAGAGGGCTGTGCGGCGTTTTTCATGGGTCTTAAGAATGACGCAGGAGATTCGCAACATGAAGCCTCAAGATTTTTTACCCGACGGGGTGCAGATACACGCTGAAGTAACGCATGCGTTTGCGGAGATTCTCACGCCTGATGCCCTGCGCTTCATTGCTTCGCTCGCCAGCACTTTCGAACCGCGGCGCCAGCGCTTGCTGAATGCGCGCAAGCTTCGCCAGGATTTTTTCGATGGCGGAGGACGCCCGGATTTTCTGCCGCAAACCGCCCATATCCGCGATGGTTCCTGGACTGTCAATCCTCTGCCCGCCGACCTGCAGGACCGCCGCGTCGAAATTACCGGTCCGGTCGATCGCAAGATGGTCATTAACGCGCTGAATTCCGGCGCCCAGACGTTCATGGCGGATTTCGAGGATTCGCATACGCCAACATGGGAAAACAATCTCAACGGCCAGATCAATTTGCGCGACGCGGCAAGCCGCACGATCACTTTCGTCAATCCCGCGGGCAAGCAGTATTCGCTGAATAGCCAATGTGCGACTCTGCTGGTCCGCCCGCGCGGTTGGCATTTGCCGGAAAAACATCTGACCGTCGACGGTCAGCCGATCTCCGGTTCGCTGTTCGATTTCGGACTTTACCTGTTCCACAATGCAGCGAAGCTGCTGGCGCGAAATTCCGGTCCATACTTCTATTTGCCGAAGCTGGAAAGCCATCTTGAGGCGCGCTTGTGGAATGACGTTTTCGTGTTTTCCCAGGAAGCGCTGGGCATCGCGCGCGGCACGATCAAAGCGACGGTCCTAATCGAAACCGTTCTCGGCGCGTTCGAGATGGATGAAATCCTGTACGAGCTTCGCGAGCATTCGGCCGGGCTCAATTCGGGACGCTGGGACTACATCTTCAGTTGCATCAAGAAATTCCGGAACGATCCGGATTTCGTCCTCGCCGATCGCGCGCAGGTGACGATGACGAGTCCGTTCATGCGCGCCTATGCGCTGCTGCTGGTCAAGACCTGCCACAAGCGCAACGCTCACGCCATGGGCGGCATGGCGGCGCAGATCCCGATCGGCGGCGATCCCGCCGCGAACGAAGCCGCGCTGGCGCGCGTTCGAACCGACAAGGAGCGCGAAGCCAACGACGGTTATGACGGCACCTGGGTTGCGCACCCGAAGCTTGTGCCGATCGCGCGAGAGGCTTTCGATAAAGTCATGCGCGGCCCGAACCAGGTTTCAAAAAAACGCGACGATATTCAGATCAAGGCCGACGACTTGCTCGTCTTTGTCCCGCAAACGCCGATCACCGAAAACGGTTTGCGTTTGAACATCAACATAGGCATCCAATATCTGGGTAGCTGGCTGGCCGGTACCGGCTGCGCGCCGATACACCATCTGATGGAAGACGCCGCCACGGCCGAAATTTCGCGTTCGCAGATCTGGCACTGGATACGCAGCCCGAAAGGTGTACTCGAAGACGGCCGCAAGGTGAGCATCGAATTATTCCGGAAATTTTTGCCCGAGGAGCTTGCCAGGGTTCGCGCCGAACTCGGCGAAGCAGGTTTTGCGGCAGGCAGGTACGATGCCGCGGCAGGCATGCTTAACGATCTGATCGTTCGCGAAGATTTTGTGGAATTCCTGACCTTGCCCGGCTACGACGCCATCGCCTAGCGCTCGCGTTGGCGCTTGTGCGCTAGAATTGCGGGATGATATGGAAGCCGAATGTCACCGTTGCTGCGGTTGTCGAGAACGAAGGCAAATTTCTGCTTGTCGAGGAACGTATCGAGGGCGCCGCCGTGCTCAATCAGCCGGCCGGACATCTCGAATCGAACGAGTCGCTGATCGAGGCGGTGGCGCGCGAGACGCTTGAGGAATCGCGTTACCGCTTTTCACCCCGGGCGCTGGTCGGCATCTATCGCTCTCCGCATCCAACCGCCAAAACCATTTATTTGCGCTTTGCTTTCTGTGGCCGGCTGGATGGTCACGAGCCGACGCGTAAACTCGATCACGGCATACTGCGTCCGTTGTGGCTGAGCGAATCCGAAATCCGGCTCAGCGTCGCTCGCCATCGCTCGCCGCTGGTCCTCGCTTGCCTCGACGACTATATCGCCGGCAAGCGCTATCCGCTCGATCTCATTACGCATTTTCAGTAGCTGTACCTCCACAATAGCTGCTCCTATGAAAAGGCACATCGTCGTCGGGATGTCCGGCGGGGTCGACTCGTCGGTTGCCGCCTGGCTGCTGAAGCAGCAAGGTCACCGCGTGACCGGCCTGTTCATGAAGAATTGGGATGACGACGACCGCGATGATTATTGCCCGGCAAAACAGGATCTGATCGACGCTGTCGCGGTCGCGGATCGCATCGGCATCGATATCGACGCGGTGAATTTTTCCACCGAATACAAGGCGCGTGTATTCGAAAACTTTCTCGCTGAGTATAAAGCGGGCCGCACGCCGAATCCCGATGTGCTGTGTAATGCCGAAATCAAATTCAAAGCTTTTCTCGATCATGCGATCAACATGGGCGCGGACCTGATCGCGACCGGTCATTACGCGCAGACGCGTGAGATCGACGGCCTTGTCCAGCTATTGAAAGCGGAGGATGGCAGCAAGGACCAAAGCTATTTTTTGTATCGCCTGAATCAAAAGCAGTTGCGCAAAACGCTGTTCCCGGTCGGCGGCTTGTACAAGCGCGAAGTGCGCGAAATCGCCCGACGCGAGGGCCTGCCGGTGTTCGCCAAAAAAGACAGCACGGGAATCTGTTTCATCGGCGAACGCCCGTTTCGGGAGTTTCTGAGCCGCTATCTGCCCGAGAGCCCGGGGCCGATCGAAAACGTCGACGGCAAGCAGATAGGCACGCATTCAGGATTGATGTTCTACACTCTTGGTCAACGTCAAGGCATCGGCGTCGGCGGCGCCGGCGAGCCGTGGTATGTCGCCGGCAAGGATATGGCGCGCAATCGCCTGATCGTCGTGCAGGGCAGAGACCACCCGGCGCTGCTCGGCGATCGTATAATGGCGAAAGATTTGAACTGGATCAGCGGGCGGGCGCCGCGCTGCAATTGGGTCTATGCGGCCAAAAGCCGCTACCGCCAGGCGGACGCGCCATGCAGCATCGCTCGGCTACAGCCGGATTTTTGCGAAATCGAATTTGCCGAGCCGCAGTGGGCGGTAACGCCGGGACAATCGGTTGTTGTCTACGAAAGCCGGGTCTGCCTGGGCGGCGGCGTTATACAGTGACAACGCGGTGACGGCAAAGGCGGGCCTGATGGCAATTGTTGTTACCTCGCGTTGTTGCCTCGACTGCTGCGCTGCTAGGCGGGCGGCGGTACGGTGTCGTTGAACGACGGCCTTTTCGCCAGCTTCTCGGCGTGCCGATTCAGATTCGGATAATCGTCGCGCCATGTGATGTCGCTGAAGCGAAGATCCAGATAAAACAGCGCGCAGCCGAGCGCGACGTCGGCCAGATTGTAGTTCTCGCCGCAACAGAAATTCTTCTCGCCGAGATCGCGCGCGGCGGAACGCAAGCCTGTCCCGATTTTCTTGTACTGCCGATCGATCCAGCTGGCGCTCTGCTGGGATTCAGAACGCTTTCTTTCCAGGAAAATCGTAGCAGCCGCATCGCAGATGCCATCGGCCAGGGCTTCCCAGCGCTTGACGACGATGCGTTGCCGGTTTGGCTCGGGGATAAGGCGGGCGACAGGCGTAATCGTATCGAGATATTCGACGATCACGCGGGAATCGAACAGCGATGTGCCATCGTCCATCAACAGGACCGGCACCTTGCCGAGGGGATTGTGATCCGGAACGTGCGTCGACTTTTCCCACGGATTGGCGATCTCGAGTTCGCAATCGATACGCTTTTCCGCCATCACGACACGAACCTTGCGTACAAAGGGACTCGTCAGGGAACCGAGCAGTTTCATGGCTGTTTTTGAAGGGGAACTGGAAAGTTTTTGGGGAACCGGATCGGCCTGCTTTGGGAAACCGAAACGCCCGCATTATAACACGCGCCCTCCCGGCGGCGGCCTCTGGCAGCGGCTGCGCCCATGCTAAAATTACCACCCTGCGATGCGACTTTCCTCCCTCACCGCGCTGTCCCCGCTCGATGGGCGCTACCATGCCAAGGTCGCGCCGCTTCGTCTTCATTTCAGCGAATTCGCGCTGATCAGGTATCGGGTCTTTGTCGAGATCGAATGGCTGATCGCATTGAGTCTGGAGCCGGCGTTCGCCGAATTGCCGCGCTTCAGCGACGCGACTTGCAAACAACTGCGCAAGCTCGCGCTGACTTTTCTGGGCTCTGACGCCGAGGCCGTAAAAACTATCGAAGCGCGCACCAATCACGATGTCAAAGCCGTCGAATATTGGCTCAAGGACCGCTTGTCCGGCAATCCGGAAATCGCCGGCAACGCCGAATTTTTCCACTTCGCCTGCACCTCCGAGGACATCAATAACCTTTGCCACGCGCTCATGCTGCGCGATTCACGCGAGCAGATCATGCTGCCGGCGCTGATCAGGACATTCGACAAGTTGCGTGCGATGGCGCACGCCCTGGCCGGGCAGCCGCTGCTCGCCCGCACCCACGGCCAGCCGGCGACACCGACCACCATGGGCAAGGAGATGGCGAACGTCGCGCAACGGCTGCAGCGGCAGATTCAGCGTTTGTCGCGCGTTGCGCTCCTCGGCAAGATCAATGGCGCGGTCGGAAATTACAACGCGCATCTGGCGGCCTACCCGGATTTAGACTGGGAAGCGTTCGCCACCGCGTTTGTCGAAAAGCTTGGCCTCGAATTCAACCCTTACACTACACAGATCGAGCCGCACGACAGCATCGCCGAATTGCTCGATGCTTACGCCGCCGTCAACACGGTGTTGATTGACTTGGATCGCGACGTGTGGGGTTATATTTCGCTCGGCTACTTCACGCAGAAAGTGATTGGCGATGAAGTCGGCTCTTCGACCATGCCGCATAAGGTCAATCCGATCGATTTCGAAAACTCGGAAGGCAATCTCGGCATCGCCAACGCGTTGCTGCGCCACTTGAGCGACAAGCTGCCGATATCGCGCTTCCAGCGCGATCTGACCGATTCTACCGCTTTGCGCAATCTGGGCGTGGCGCTCGGACATTCGTTGCTGGCTTACGACTCTTGCTACAAAGGTTTGAACAAGCTGGAGGCCAACGAAGCAAGAATGCAGGACGATCTGGACCGGAATTGGGAAGTTCTGGCCGAGGCGGTTCAGACGGTAATGCGCCGCTACGGCATCGCCAATCCGTACGAGCAACTCAAGCAACTGACGCGCGCCAACAAGGGGTTTACTCGGGAAGTGCTGCACGACTTTATCGAACAGCTGGCGATTCCGGCCGGAGAAAAACGCCGCTTGCTCGAATTGCAACCCACGACCTATACCGGGCTTGCCGCCACCCTGGCGCGGCGAATATAGGCGAGCCGCCAACCCTTTTCCGAGATGCACTCCTGCTTTTGTTGAATATATTGCGCGCCGCTGCGACGCCTACGCCGCCGCTTTGCCGCGCCTGGCTTTGAGGTACTCGAACACGCCGGGCAGGATTGACAGCACGATGATGCCGATCACCACGGCACCGAAATTCTGTTTCACGATGGGCAGGTTACCGAAGAAGTAGCCGAGGTAAGTCAGCGAAGCGACCCACAGGATGGCGCCAATCACGTTGAATGCGAGGAACCGCCGGTACGCCATATCGCCGATGCCGGCGACGAAAGGCGCAAACGTGCGGATGATGGGCACGAAGCGCGCGATGATGATGGTCTTGCCGCCGTGCCGCTCGTAAAAGCGCTGGGTTCTCTGCAAATATTCGATCTTCAGCCAGCGCGCGTTTTTGTTCTGAAAAACCTTGGGCCCCAGATACGCGCCGACCGCGTAATTCACGCTGTCTCCGGCAATTGCCGCGACGATCAGCAACGCAACCACCAGGTTGACATCCATATTGCCGCCGGCCGCCAGGGTTCCCGCGACGAACAGCAGCGAATCCCCAGGCAAAAACGGCGTGACGACAAGCCCGGTTTCGCAAAAAACGATCAGGAACAAGAGCGCATAAATCCAGCCGCCATAGTTCTGCACGACCCACACCAGGCGGTCATCGAAGTGCAGCAGGATATCGAAAAGATTGGTGAGGAGCTCCATCAAACCGGCCGCCCTGTGATTGCTGACTTCACGGTGCAGCAGGCGCTTCTTTCTTGTCGACCTTGATGAAATCCTCGCGGGAAACGCCGAGCCACAGCACGATCGGGCTTGCCACCAGCACCGACGAGTAGATGCCGAACAGGATGCCTATGGTCAGCGCCACGGCGAAATAATGCAGCGCATGGCCGCCGAACAACAGCATCGACAACACGGCAAGCTGCGTCGATCCGTGCGTGATAATGGTGCGCGACATGGTTCGCGTGATCGCGTTGTCGATGATCTGGGGTACCGAAGCCTTGCGCATCTTGCGGAAATTCTCGCGCACGCGATCGAACACGACGACCGATTCGTTGACCGAGTAACCGAGAATCGCGAGCACCGCGGCGAGCACCGGCAGCGAGAACTCCCACTGAAAAAACGCGAAAAATCCGAGGATGATGATGACGTCATGGAGGTTAGCGATCAGCGCGGCGACGGCGAACCGCCATTCGAAGCGAACCGCCAGATAAGCGACGATGCCGAGCGAAACCAGCAGAAGCGCGAGCGCGCCGTCGCTGACCAGTTCCTCGCCGACCTGGGGGCCGACAAACTCGACGCGCCGCACCTCGACCGTACTGTCATCCTGCTGCAATGCCTGCAGCACCTGGCCGCTCAACTGCGCGCTGTTGGTATCGGCCTTCAGCGGCAGGCGGATCAGCACGTCGCGCGAAGTGCCGAAGTTCTGCACGCTCGCTTCGGTCAGATTCAATCCCTCAAGCGATGCGCGCACCTTGTCCAGTTCCGGCGCTTCGCTGTAATGGACCTCCATCAAGGTGCCGCCGGTAAAATCGACGCCGAAGTTGAGACCCCTGGTCGCGAGAAAAAGGATCGACAGCAGGAACGTCACGAGCGAGATCGTCGTCGTGTACTTTCCCCAACTCATGAACGGGATGTCGTGCCTGATTCTGAAAAATTCCATCGCGAGCCTTTATTGGTTCGTAAGGACCTAGCCTATCGGCAGCTTTGCGATCTTGCGTCGACCGCCGTAAACCAGGTTGACCATGCTGCGCGATACCATTACCGCGCTGAAAATCGAGGTCAGGATGCCGAGGCACAGCACAACCGCAAACCCGCGCACCGGCCCCGAGCCGAATGCAAACAAGGCGACGCCGGCAATCAGGGTCGTAATGTTCGAGTCGAGGATGGTGCCGAACGCGCGTTCATAGCCGGCGTGGATCGCCGCCTGCGGCGAAACGCCGTTGCGCAGTTCTTCGCGAATGCGCTCATTGATCAGCACGTTGGCATCGATCGCCATACCGATGGTCAGGGCGATCGCCGCCATGCCGGGCAAGGTCAGCGTCGCTTGCAGCATCGACAGCATGGCGACCAGAAAAAGCACGTTGGCAGCCAGCGCGAGCACCGAAATCACGCCGAACACGAGGTAATAAATCGACATGAAGACAGCGATTGCGGCGAAGCCGAATAGCGTTGAGTTGAAACCCTTGCTGATATTGTCGGCCCCGAGACTAGGTCCAACCGTGCGTTCCTCGATGATTTCCATCGGCGCAGCCAGTGCGCCGGCGCGCAGCAGCAAGGCGACGTCGCGCGCTTCGATCGTCGTCATGCTGCCGCTGATCTGCACCCGGCCGCCGCCGATTTCCTGGCGAATGACGGGCGCGGTCACCACTTCCGCCTTGCCTTTCTCG
This sequence comes from Burkholderiales bacterium, assembly GCA_013695435.1. Taxonomy (NCBI): domain Bacteria; kingdom Pseudomonadati; phylum Pseudomonadota; class Betaproteobacteria; order Burkholderiales; species Burkholderiales bacterium. The sequence continues at coordinate 18,165 of JACDAM010000082.1, forward strand.
ATCAGCAGAATGGCCATGCGCTTGCCGGTGTTTTCACGGGTGACCTGCTGGAAAATGCGCGCGCCACTGCCGTCGAGATTGATGTGCACGGCCGGCTCACCGGTCTGGCTGTCGAAGCCGGGCTGGGCATCGGAAATGCGGTCGCCGGTCAACACAACGTTTTTCTTGACCAGAACCGGCCGGCCATCCGGTTCGTAATAAAGCTCGGTACCGAATGGCGTCTGGCCGGCGACGGCCGCGCTGATCCGGCCCGGATCGGATTGCGGATCGGCATCGACCAGGCGCACTTCCAGAGTCGCCGTGCGGCCGAGAATATCCTTGGCTTTGGCTGTGTCCTGCACGCCGGGCAATTGCACGACCACCCGGCTCTCCCCCTGCTGCTGGATAATCGGCTCGGCAACGCCCAGCTCATTCACGCGATTGCGCAAGGTCGTGATGTTCTGCTGGAGCGCGAAATCCTGGATGCGCTTTTGCGCTTCCGGTTTCAGTTGTGCGATCAGCCGCAGCTCACCGCCCTGTTGCTGCTCGCGCAGCGCAAGATCCGGCATGTTGCGCTCGATTTCCGCGATCGCGCGAGTGCGCGCTTCACCGTCCTTGAAGCGAATCTGTACTGTCTGTCCGTCGCGGGTGACGCCGCTATACGGAATTTTTTTGTCGCGCAGACCAGTACGGATGTCGTTGGCATAACGCTCGGCGGCTTGGGTCAGCGCCGCGCGCATATCGACTTCGAGCAGAAAATGCACGCCGCCGCGCAAATCGAGCCCCAGATACATCGGCAGCGCGCCGATCGCGGACAGCCATTGCGGGCTGCTCGACAAGAGATTCAGGGCAACGATGTAACTCTCGCCGAGCGCGCCCTGCAGCACATCCTTGGCGCGCAATTGCGCATCGGTATCGGCAAGCCTGACCTTGATGCTGTTGGCATCGAGGAAAATGCCGCGTGCCGGAATGTTCGCTTTGCTCAGCGCCTCTTCCACCTTGCCGAGCAACGCGGTATCGACCTTGGCCGTCGATCGCAACGGAGATACCTGGACCGCAGGCGTTTCGCCAAAAAAATTCGGCAACGTATAAAGCAGGCCGATCAGCAACGCGACGCCGATAACGATGTACTTCCAGAGCGGATAACGATTCATGTAAACCGTGAGCGCGCGGCGGAGGGGTTACGACAAAGGGCAGTCTGCTTTACATTCAACTCAGGCTTCGTCTGACACCTGGTTCGGCAGCCGTATCGTTCAAACACCCTTCATCGTGCCCTTGGGCAGCAGCGTCTGGACGGCGATTTTCTGCACCTGGATTTCGACGTTGTTCGACACCTCGAGGCCGACATAATTGTCGCCAACCCTGGTCACGCGGCCCAGGGTTCCGCCGGCTGTGATCACCTCGTCCCCCTTCTGCAGCGCGGCCAGCATCGCGCGATGCTCTTTGGCGCGCTTGGACTGTGGACGGATCATCAGGAAATACAGCAGCACGAACATCAGGATGATGGGCAGCAGACCGATCAGATCGAGTCCACCTGGCGCTGGTGCGGCTTGCGCGTGAGCTTCACTGATTAACACGACGATCTCCAGGTGACGGCAAAAAGGGCAAGACGACAAGCCCGATCGCCAATTGCGAAAACGCGGATTCTAGCACGACAGGGTGGTCCGCGCTGCCTTGAAATCACGGGTGAAATCGTCCAACCGGCGGTTTTCGATCGCTGCGCGCAGGCCACCCATCAGTTCCAGATAATAGTGCAGGTTATGCAGCGTGTTGAGCCTCGCGCCGAGTATCTCGTTGGTGCGCTGCAAGTGATGCAGATAAGCGCGCGTGAAGTTGCGGCAGGTATGGCAGGCGCAGGATTCATCGGGCGGATGGAGATCGGTGCGGTACCGCGCGTTGCGCAGCTTGATCGTTCCGAAGCGCGTGAACAGCCAGCCATTTCTGGCGTTACGCGTCGGCAGCACGCAATCGAACAGATCGATGCCCTGCCCGACCGCGAACACGATGTCTTCCGGCGTGCCAACGCCCATCAGATAGTGCGGGTGCTCATTCGGCAAACGCGGCGCCGTGTATGCAAGCACGCGTTTCATCTCGTGTTTCGGCTCGCCAACCGACAGTCCACCGATCGCATAACCGTCAAAGCCGATCTCGGTCAATCGCGCAATCGATTCCGCGCGCAGAGCCTCGTGCATGCCTCCCTGGACGATCGCGAACAGCGCGTTTGGATTGCCATCATGCGCGCGCTTCGAACGCTCGGCCCAGCGCAACGACAAACGCATGGATTCGGCGGCGATTTCCGCGTCTGCCGGATACCGCGTGCATTCGTCGAAAATCATCGCGACATCGGAGTTGAGCACGCGCTGGATGCGCATCGATTCTTCCGGCGAGAGAAAGCAGCGATCGCCATTGACCGGCGACTGAAATGCAACCCCGTCTTCGGAAATCCTGCGCAGCGCGCCCAGACTGAATACCTGAAAGCCGCCCGAATCGGTCAGAATCGGCGCATCCCAGCCCATGAAGCGGTGCAATCCACCGTGCGCTGCTATCACTTTCAGCCCCGGCCGCAACCACAGGTGAAACGTATTGCCAAGTACGACCTGCGCGCCCAAGCCTTTCAGTTCGCTCGGGCTCATCGCTTTCACGGCGCCGTACGTTCCGACCGGCATGAAAGCCGGTGTTTCGACGATGCCGTGAACGAGGGTGAGCGATCCGCGCCGCGCGGCGCCGTCTGTCGCGCCGACCCTAAACTGCATCGTTTCCGGAAAAGTCGATAAGGTCGGAAAAATTCGGCTGTATATGCACGGTATTTTCAGGCGAGTAAGATTGCAGAAAGCGGTGCGTGTCAGGCTGCTGTCGAAAAGAAAACACCCAGCTCCGAGGAGAAAAGGATGGTCGAAATAACGAAACCCTGCCTTACGGCACTCTGCTTTTGCGCCGTTCTCTCGTCCGTAATACTGCCTGCCATAACCGATGTTCAAGCATCGGGCGACCCCGATGCGGTATCCGCGAGCGACGACGACACTAGTTCGGCAGTCAGCCGTCGCTCAGACGCGACGCGATCCTCCGGCCCGGACGCTTCCAGCGCCGGAAACCAACGATCGCGCTCCCAAGGAGCAGGCGCGTCTGATTCGCGTTCCGGTGGTGCCCGTTCCGGCGATGCGCGTTCCGGCAATCCGGGTTCCGGCGAGAGTGCTGGCCCGGCTCGAGAAAATGAAGCGCTAGTGGTCCAGCGCTCCGGCGCGGCCGAAACAGAGAGCTCCTCGCGCCAGGCAGATGCGGCTGGCCAACTTCCGTCCACGAGCGGCCAGTCATCATCCGCATCTTCGCAAAAGCCGGACGCGGCTTCGAAAAAGGCGCCGGATGCGGCTTCGAGCCCCTCGCGAGAAAATGACGCGCTCAATGCACAACGATCCGCCGCGCCCGGCGCGGATAGCTCGTCGCGGGCACCCGATGCGCTCGCCCAACTACCGTCAGCCGGGTGGTCATCCTCATCGCCCGCCGCAACTATGCAGCCGGGCACGGGAATGCCGGAAGGCAAGGCCCTGACGAGCGATGCGGATTCGCTCTCCGAATTCGTCGAAAAACATGGGTTGTGGTTGCTCATCCCGCTGGCGTTGGGGTTGTTTGGCCTGGCCAAATTCCTGACCACAGGGACCACCGAGACCTGATCGCCGCGCTTCCCGGCTTTGCGCGCGTTATAGCACGCGCTCGATCAGCATCGCATCGCCATAGCTGAAAAAACGATAGCGCTGGTCGATGGCGTGCCTGTACGCGCGCCGGATGTTGTCGATCCCGCCAAACGCCGAAACCAGCATCAGCAGCGTCGATTTCGGCAAATGGAAGTTGGTCAGCAGACGGTCGACAACGCGGAAGCGATAGCCGGGCGTGATGAAAATATCGGTTTCGCCTTCACCGGCTTTGACACCGCCGCCCGCTGCTGAAGCTTCGAGCGCGCGCAGGCTCGTCGTACCGACCGCGCAGATGCGCTTCCCAGCAGCTTTCGCTGCCACGATGGTGCGCGCGGCGGTTTCGGAAATCGCATAACGCTCGCGGTGCATGCGGTGCTCGGCGATATTCTGCACGCGCACGGGCTGGAATGTGCCAGCGCCGACGTGCAAGGTCAACTGAACAAGCCGCACACCGGAAGTCGAGAGCTTTTCCAGGGTTTCAACATCGAAATGCAATCCAGCGGTCGGCGCGGCGACGGCGCCGGGTTCGCTGGCGTAGACGGTCTGATAGCGAATCTCGTCAGCCGCTTCGGCAGCACGAGCGATATAAGGCGGCAATGGAATTTGCCCGTGCTCGCCCAGCACTTCCATGACCGGCAGCGCAAACCGCAGGCGGAAGAATTCGCCCACCCGGTCTATGACGATGGCATGAACCCGGGCGCTGGCATCGGAACCGAACAGCAAACCGCTGCCCAACCCCGGGGCATGACTGGCCCGGATTTGCGCGAGCGCGTGATGACTATCGAGCACGCGTTCAATCAGCGCTTCGATCTTGCCGCCGCTTTGTTTGACGCCCGGTAAGCGCGCCTTCAGCACGCGCGTGTTGTTGAATACGAGCACATCGTCGGGCGCCAACAATTCGGGCAGCTCGAGAAACCGGCGGTCCTTGATACCGCCGTCCGGTTCGAGATGCAGCAGCCGGCTCGCGCACCGCGCCGGCAGTGGGCGCAACGCGATTCGTTCGGCAGGCAGATCAAAATCGAATTCATCTAGCCGCATCGCGCGCATTATACGTGCGACCCGGCGAGTTCCGGCGTTTGAAGGGGCAGGGGATTTCGGCGATAATCGCACGCCTGCCGGGATGGCGGAATTGGTAGACGCACGGGACTCAAAATCCCGCGGTGGCGACACCATGGGGGTTCGATTCCCCCTCCCGGCACCAGCGACGAAGTTACGTGCGAAGTTGCGTGCGGGATTTCAGTGCAGGATCATGGCCGCAGGCCGTGAGCCGAAGCTAAAATCCTGAAGACACCATCGGGGCTCGATTCCGGCACCAGCGACGAAGTTGCGTGCGGGATTTCAGTGCAGGATCATGGCCGCAGGCCGTGAGCCGGAGCTAGAATCTGAACGCGCCATGGGTTCGATTCCCCTCCCGGCGCCAGCGACCAAGGGATAAGACCGGCGCTGATCCCGAGGCCGGTTCGACGACGGCGATCGATAACCCGCATACGCGAAGATTCAGTTCCGCCCCCTTACCAACTCAAGGAAGCGCCGATGAATCCGGAAAAAAATACCAAAACTGCAATCAGGGAATCCGCCGACGCGCTAGCCGACGCGCACTCCGCGCTTCGCGAGGAGCTCGACCAGCGTAAAAAGCTCGGCGCAGAAATGCGCGATACCGAACCCGGCCTGCACCAAGCGCTCGCTGGATCGAATAGCGCCCTTTCGTTGGCTGAAACTGTTTTGAGCGACTATGTCAGCGAGCAGGTTATGGAAATCGCCGTCCGTGAATCGGCGGAAGCGTTGAAAGCGACCAGCGCCGCGCTGGAGCAGGAACTGGAGAAGCGCAAACAGCTTGAAATAGCACTGGCCGAAACCGAAGCGGATTTGGTCAACGGCATGCGAAAAGCCGGCGAAGCCGAGGCGAAGCTGAACGAAACGCTGGAACAGGGTCTTTGATTTTAGAGCAGCGGTAGCCGGGATGAAACGAAAGTAGCCGTAGCCCTTGTCGAACCGTGAAGCGATTCTCAGGCTGCTTGAACGGGGATGCTGCTGCGCTCGCTGATGATGTGGTTATGCGCATCGACGTAGATCAGCCGCGGCGCGAATTTGTGCAACTCGATTTCGTTGTAAACGGCGTAGCTGGCGATAATCAGAAGGTCGCCCGGGCTTGCCTTGTGGGCTGCCGCGCCGTTGACCGAAATCGTTCCTGAACCGCGCTCTGCACGTATCGCATACGTCGTGAAGCGCTCGCCGTTGTTCACGTTGTAGATGTCGATTTGCTGGTATTCGCGGATGTCGGCAGCGTCCAGCAGGTTTTCATCGATCGCGCAGGAACCCTCGTAGTGCAACTCCGAGTGGGTAACCGTCACGCGGTGCAGCTTCGATTTCAACATGGTTCTTTGCATGACATTCCTCGCAATAGACCGCTCTCAATTCCACCTCTTGAATCTGGGGAACGGCACCAAGCGCCGCACCGCGTCAGCCGATTCGATCTCTATCGATCTCGACGTTGTCGATCAACCTGGTGTTGCCGATCCAGGCCGCCGCCAATGCCACAAGTCGCATGTCTTTGACCTCTGCACGACGCAAACTATCCCTCTCCCGCAGTGCAACATAATCCACGCGCCATCCGTGGGTGTCAAGGTCTATTTTGGCGATGTTTTCGAGTTTGGAGATGCTGCTGGCGCCGCCCGCGACAGCGCTTTTTATTCCCTGCAAAACCCTGAACAAACGCGCTGCTTCGGCGCGATCAGTGGGCTGCAAATAGCGGTTCCGCGAACTCAGCGCGAGGCCGTCATCGGCCCGCAACGTCTCTGCGGCGAGTATCTTTATAGGCAAATTGAGCTGGGTGGTCAATGCGCGGATGACGTGCAACTGCTGGTAGTCTTTTTTGCCAAACACTGCGAACCGGGGCTGGACGATGTTGAACAGCTTTGTCACGACGGTCGCCACACCGCGGAAATGCCCGGGCCGGAACGCGCCGCACAAATCGGTGGCGATGGGCGGCGGCTCGACAAAAACCTGCTGCGGCGCCGGATACAGCTCGTTCTCATCGGGTGTGAATACGATATCGATGCCGGCGCCGGCGAGTTTGGCGCAATCTTCGGTCAGCGTGCGCGGATAACGGTCGAAATCTTCCCCGCCACCGAACTGCAGACGGTTGACGAAAATACTCGCGACAACCGTACCCGCATGCTCGCGCGCGAGCTTCATCAACGCAATATGGCCTTCATGCAAATTGCCCATGGTGGGCACCAGCGCGACGGAATCCTTGCTTTCAAGATGTTCGCGCAAAGCGGAAATTGACGCGATTATTTCCATTGCTTGCGATCCGCTTCCCTTGGCGACCTGTTACCGTTTACGCATTTCCCTCTCCCGGGAAGCAATGTTCGGGAGCCGGAAAGGTGCGAGCTTTTACCGCTGTGACATACGCCTCGATCGCGGCCCGCACGCTGTCCGTGCCTTGCATGAAATTTTTCACGAAGCGCGCTTTCCTCCCCGGATAGATGTCGAGCATGTCGTGCAGCACCAGCACCTGGCCGGAGCACTCGACGCTCGCCCCGATGCCGATGGTCGGAATTGCGAGCGCCCCGGTAATATCGCGGGCAAGCGGCGCCGGTATCGCTTCGAGGACGAGCATGCCCGCCCCGGCGCCGGCTACGCTGCGCGCATCTTCGAGCATGCGCGCAGCATCCGCGTCGCCCCTGCCCTGCACGCGATAACCGCCCGCCTGATGCACCGACTGCGGCATCAGACCAAGATGGCCGCAGACCGGAATGCCGCGCCGGGTCAGAAATTCGATCGTCTCGCACATCGCCTGACCGCCTTCGATCTTGACCATGTGCGCGCCCGCGGCCATGAATCTTGCCGCGTTGTCGAAGGCCGCGGCCGGACTCGCCTGGTAACTCCCGAACGGCATGTCGGCGACGATGAAAGCGCGCTTCGCGCCGCGCGCGACGCTCGTTGTGTGATAAACGATGTCAGCGACGGTGACCGGCAAAGTCGAATCGTGCCCCTGCAATACCATTCCGAGCGAATCGCCGACCAGCAGCAGGTCGACGCCGGCGGCGTCGAGAAGCGCCGCGAAGCTCGCGTCGTAACAGGTCAGCGCCGCGATCTTGGCGCCGTCGCGCGCCATGTTTTGCAAGGTAAGGAGTGTTGTCCGCATCGGCTATACGAAGGTGAACAGGCTCAGGCCAGACCCAGACTGAAGAACTCGCGTTGCCCGCGCATCTCGTTGATTTGCCGGATCAGCAAATCGAAATCGGGCGGCTCGTCGACGAAATTCAGGTTATCGCTGTTGATGATCAAAAGCGGCGCGGCATCGTATTGATGGAAAAAGCGGCTGTAGCTTTCCGTCAGCCGCGCCAGATAGTCCTCGGTAATGCCTTTCTCGTAGTGCAGTCCGCGTCGTTTTACTCGCTCGATCAGCGTAGCCGGCGACGCCTGTAGATAGATGACAAGATCGGGCGTCAATGCCCGCGGCTGCAGATGCCGATAGATCTCGTTGTACAGACGCAGTTCGTCGTCGTTCAAAGTCAGCCGCGCAAACAGCAAGTCTTTTTCCAGCAGAAAATCGGCGATTGTCGAACGCCGGAACAGGCCGCTTTGCGTCAGGCCATCGAGTTGTTCGATGCGTTGAAACAGAAAAAACAGTTGCGTCGGCAGCGCGTAGCGCCGCAGATCGCGATAGAAACCCGGCAAAAAAGGGTTGGCGTCCGGATCTTCCAGCAACAGCGCGGCGCCGAAACGTTCACTGATCTGGCGCGCCAGGCTGGTTTTGCCGGCGCCGATCGGACCTTCGATTGCGATGTAGCGGTATTTATCAAGAGCCATCGTGCTTGTTATCAAGTTTAATCAAGAATTCTGGATTGCAATTCGGCTGTTGTTTAATCCCGCCTATGCCGGGGATAACGGTATCCGGCGCGATTTCGGCCAAAGGCACCAGCACGAAAGCGCGGTCGTGCATGCGCGGGTGCGGCAGAATCAGACCGCGCTCGTTCAGCGAAAGATCGCCGTAGAGCAACAAATCGAGATCCAGAGTACGTGGAGAATTGACGAATTCGCGTACCCTGCCGTGGCGTTTTTCGATGTCCAGCAGGGCTGTGAGCAAAGCCTGTGGCGCCAGGGTAGTGGCGATCTCGGCGACCGCATTGATGAAATCGGGCTGATCGGTATAGCCGACCGGTGCGCTTCGGTACAAGGAAGAATGGCGAACGAAGCGGCTGTCCGCCAAGCTGCGCAAGTCATCGAATGCCTGCTCGATGTGGGTGCGCGGATCGGCAAGATTGCTGCCCAGCGCAATGAAGGCTTGCGCTTCGCGGTTTTTCCTCCGCACCTCGACTTGCCCCCCTGCCGCGCTCATTGCTCGGCGGGCTCGGACGGCGCCGCTTCCACGTTGGCTGGTTTTTTCGAGCGCCGACGGCGCCGCCGTTTCGGCTCTGTGTCCGACAGCAGCATCGACGCGCGCTCGCCTTCATTGGCTTCGGCAAAACGCTGCCACCATTCACCAAGCTCCGGTTCGACTTCGCCGCTGGCGCAGCGCAGCACCAGAAAATCGAGCGCGGCGCGGAAACGCGGATGTTCGATCATGCGATAAGGACGGCGCCCGGAACGATTCAAAAGACGCGCCTGCAACGTCCACAGCTCCTTCATGGTGACGCCGAAACGGCGCGGAATCGCCAGTTTTTCGGCCTGCGAATCGATGACCTGATCCATTGCCACAAACAGCGCCGGCGCCGATTTCGTGCCCGCTTGCTGCGCGGCATTCCACGCCGCCAGCACCTCATGCCAGAGCAGCGCGGCGAACAGAAATCCCGGCGATACCGGGGCCTCGGCAAGCACGCGCGCATCGGTCGCTTTCAACGCGGCCATGACAAAGCGCTCGCCCATCGGCTGTTCGAGAATCACATCGAGCATCGGCAGCAGACCGTGATGCAAGCCCTCGTCGCGCAAGCGCGTGATGCATTCGGCAGCGTGTCCGGACAGCAGCAGCTTGAGCATTTCGTCGAATACGCGCGCGGTCGGAACGTGGCGCAGCAGCGGCGCGAGTTCGGCGATCGGCGAGCGCGTTGCGTCAGCTATGGTCATGCCGAGCTTGGCCGACAAACGCACGGCGCGCAGCATGCGCACCGGATCTTCGCGATAACGTTGCGAAGGCTCGCCGATCACGCGCAAAGTCATCGCCTGCAAATCGGCATAGCCATCGTGATAATCGAGAATTTCCTCGGTCGCGGGGTTGTAGAACATCGCATTGATGGTGAAATCGCGCCGCGCCGCATCTTCCTGCTGGCTGCCGAATACGTTATCGCGCAGGATGCGGCCGTGCTCATCGGCATTCAGCGCGCTGCCTGCCGCGACTTCAGCAGCGCCGCGAAACGTGGCAACCTCGACGGTATCGGCCCCGCACATGACGTGAACGAGACGAAAGCGCCGACCGATGATGCGCGAACGCCGGAACACCGCGCGCACCTGCTCGGGGTTGGCGCTGGTCGCAACATCGAAGTCCTTGGGATCGCGGCCCAGCAGCAGATCGCGCACGGCGCCGCCGACCACGAACGCGCTGTGACCTTGCGCCTGCAGACCTGACGTGATTTTGACCGCGCACGCGCTGATCCGCTCACGCCCGACGCCGTGCTCGGCGCGCTTCAGGATCGCCGGCGCCCCGAGCGGTTTTTGGGCCGGGGTTTTGGCAAACACGCGCTGCAGGAATTTACGGATCATGAACGACGGAAATTATACAGGCTCGAGCAAGACAGCCGCGCGCAGCAGGGCCCGAAACGTCAGGGGAAAACAGGAAAAGGCGACATCGCCTGCGGATCGGCGTCGCGCCTCGGCATCCCGGCTAGCGGCGCTGAAAATATCGCAATGCCGGGAGCTGGCTCAGCTCGCGACGCGATTGCGGCCCTGGGTTTTGGCCCGATGCAGTGCGGCATCGACCGACGCAATCAGCGAACCCAGCGTTTGCTCGGATGACATTTGCGCCAAACCCAGCGAGATGGTAACCGTCTCGGATTCGTCGTCGGCGATGCGCGCGCGCGAGACGGCATTGCGCAGGCGTTCCGCGACCGGCACCGCTTGACTGATGTCGGTGCCCGGCAGCAGCAGGAGGAAATCTTCGTCGCCGAAACGCGCGAGCAAATCGCCGGGCCGCAGGTGCGTCGACAGAGTTTGCGCGACGTTGGCCAGCACGCGGTCGCCGCCCTCCCGCCCGAAACGCTCGTTCAGGTCGCGCAGACGATCGATATCGACCATCATCAAGGTCAAGCCTTTGCCGTCTCGCGTACAGCGCTGCATCTGGCGCGTGAATGCCTTGTGCAGCCACGCGCTGTTGTGCAGACCGGTGACCATATCGACGCTGGTGACACGTTGCTGCGCATCGAGCTGGCCCGGCTCGACCTGCGCGTTTTCGCGCTCGCGGTTTCTGCTCAGCAGATCGAACAGATTGCGCGCAACTTCGTGCGATGCATTCGTCATCTCGCGCAGCGTCTGCGCCGGAATTTCGAGCACGCGCGAGTCGCGCGAGGCAGCGACGCGGAAAGTCGCCTTGCCGCCCATTACCGCCGTCTCGCCGATACAATCGCCGGGCTGCAAACTCAGCGAACTCGAGTCGCTGTCCATTTGCAGTCGGCCGGATAACAGAATGGTGAGCTTGTCGACCTCGTCGCCGGATGACTGGATGGTATCGCCAAGCTGCAGGTCACGGGCCTGACATGATTCGAGCAGGCGCGCCAGGCCAGCGATGTCGGCGCCGCGAAACAACGGGGAGTTCGCGACCGCATCACCGTCTGTGCTGGCGTCTTTGCTGCTGTCTTTCTCGCTGTCACTTGCCATTGCGTTCGCCATTGTTATCCTCTTGCCAGGGTTGTCATCTTCAAACTGCGCATCCAGGGAATCGCAGATCCGAGTGGCATTCCCGCGCATTACGGGAATCCGGGGTTGTTAATATCCAACTGTGCAAGCCTCTGGGTTCCCGCTGCAGCCTGCCCTCGAATGATTTGAATCGGGGCGAGGATGACTGCAATGGAGATATCCAGAGCTTCCTCACTTCCAACGACTTACCCGGCGTCAGAATCTGATTGTCCGCCACGCGTGCTCGGCGGCATAGCGTGCGAGAGCTTCGTCGGGATTGACGGCGACCGGATGGCTTACGGCGCGAAGCAACGGCAGATCGTTGGCCGAGTCGCTATAAAACCAGCTTTCGTCAAATTGTTCAAGCGTTTGCCCGCGCGCCGCCAGCCATTGCCGGAGGCGCACCGGTTTGCCTTCGCGAAAGCACGGCACGCCCTCGACCTTGCCGTTGAATTCGCCGTCGATTGCCTGGGCTTCGGTCGCTATCAGTTCGTCTATGCCGAACTCACGGGCGATTGGCGCCGTGATGAAGCGATTGGTCGCCGTGATGATCGCACACAGATCGTTGCGATGCGGGTCGATCAGCTCCCGCGCCGGCGCGGTAATCAGCGGCGCAATTTTCCGGGCCATGAATTCGCGGTGCCAGACATCGAGCTGCGCACGAGGATGGCGCGACAGCGGCTTCAACTGAAAATCGAGAAACGCGTGTATGTCGAGCGTGCCGTCCCGGTATTGCGCATAGAACTCGCGATTGCGCGCTTCATAGACCTCGCGATCGAGCACATTCTGCTCGATCAGAAATTGCGCCCATTCGAAATCGCTGTCGCCGGTCAACAGCGTATTGTCGAGATCGAACAACGCAAGGCGCATGCAGGGCTACCTCAACACTGCGCTGCGCAAGCCGACCGCACACCGAGCGCGGATTCAGTCACGCGTCTCGAGCGGCAGCGCGCTATGCAGCACAGCCTTGATCAGCGGCACGGTGATATCGCGCTTCTCGGCCAGCGCCATGATGTCGGCGGCGTGAAACAGCGCGAGCAGCGAGCGCATATCGCGCTGGGTATGGCGCAGCAGATAATCGCCGACATCCCGGCTTAACTTCAAGCCGCGCGCCTCGGCGCAACGCGCAAGCGCGGCAATTTTTTCGGCGTCCGACAGCGCATGCACCTGGTAGGTCAATCCTGCGCATAATCGCGTCTTCACGTCTTCACGCAGCGCAAGCTGGGCCGGCGGAATGCTGCCAGCGACGAGCAGCAAGGTTTGCGGCTTGGCGTTATATAGATTGAACAATTCGATCTGGCTCGCTTCGCCGAGCCGTTCCACATCATCGAGCGCAAGCGGCGACGCGTCTTTTGCGATCAACCCGGGCTGGTCCGCGCAATGGAGATAGCGCGCGCCGCGTCGGGCCGCCACGGCGGCGCGCAGCAAATGCGTGCGGCCCGAACCCGGTTTGCCCCACAGATAAACCAACCGCTCGGGCGACTTGCCGGCGACAAAATCGCGCAGCGTCTGCAGCGATTCGCCGTTGCGGCCAATGATGAAATTATCGAAATCCGGCGGCGCAGGCGGCGCGATATCGAGAGCGAGCTGCTTCATGCGCGCAGATCGGCGGCCGCTGGCAGAACGTGGGCGTCAAACGGCATCTTCGCCATCGGCGTCGACGATCACATGCTCGGGGCGAGTGCCGTAAAGATCGCTGGACACGTATTTAGCCCGCAAATGGCGCCAGCCGACCAGCAACATCGCTGACGCCGGCAGCGCAAGCAGCACGCCAAAAAATCCGAATAACTGGCCGAATGCCATCAGCGCGAAAATCACCATCACCGGATGCAGGCCGATGCGCTCGCCCACCAGGCGCGGCGTGACGACATAGCCTTCGAGCAACTGGCCGATAATGAAAACGATCCAGATCGGAATCAGGCCGGTGAAGGATTGAACCTGCAGAATGCCAGTCAGCGTCGCGAACACGAAACCGGCGATCGCCCCCAGAAACGGGACGAACACCAGAATGCCCGATACGATGCCGATCGGCAGCGCGTAGTCGAGGCCGACCAGCCACAATCCTGTCACATAATAGGCGCTCATCAACAGCATCACCGACAGCGTGCCGCGCAAAAATTCGCCGAGTACGACATCGATATCGCGCGCCAGGTGCGCGATCTGGCCGAACCAGCGGCGCGGGATGACCTCGGCCAGGCCTTTGATGATTTCGTCCCAGTCGCGCAATACGTAAAACAGCACGACCGGAACCAGCACAAAATTGACGGCAAAATTCAGCAGCGCCACGCCGCCCGTTCGCAAAGAGGGCAGTACTTTCGATGCCAAGCCGTCGGCCGCCGGCAAGTTTTCCATTAGCGCTTCCTTGATCCCGGAACGGCTCAAGTCGAGTTCGATTCCGTAACGCGCAAACCACGGTTCTACGCTTTTCGTCAGCCAGTCGATCGAGCCCGGCAGCCGCTGAATCAGGGTAGCGGCCTGCTGGGTAAAAAGCGGCACAAGAATAAAAATCAGCAGAACGAACAGCCCGAGCAGCATCAGCATGACCAGCGTTACGCCGAGCGCGCGCGGGACTTTTCGCGCTTCGAGCTTGTCGACCAGCGGATCGCAGATGTAGGCTAGGATCGCGGCAAACAGAAACGGCGTCAGGATCGGGCTCAGGACCCAGATCAGCCACGCCACCAGCGCCGCGAGCACGACCCACCAGACGGTATTGGCGGGCCGTTCAGAATGCATTTGGGTTAAAATCGGACGGGAAAGGCATAGCGCCGACAGTATAAACCAAGCGAGTAGCACGAACTCCAGGCCAGCCCTTGAAACGCTCCTCCGCAGCCGAACCCCTCGATTACCGCGCCGCCGGCGTTGACATTGCCGCCGGCGATCAACTGGTCGAAAACATCAAGCCGCTCGCCCGGAAAACGTTGCGCGAAGGTGTTCTGGCGGGCATTGGCGGCTTTGGCGCGCTGTTCGAAATCTCCAGAAAATATCGCGAGCCGGTGCTGGTTTCCGGAACCGACGGCGTCGGCACCAAACTCAAGCTCGCGTTCGCACTGGGTCGGCACGATACGGTCGGCATTGATCTGGTCGCGATGAGCGTCAACGATATTCTGGTGCAGGGCGCCGAGCCGCTGTTCTTTCTCGATTATTTCGCCTGCGGCAAACTCGATGTCGATGTCGCGACGCGCGTCGTTGCCGGGATTGCGCGCGGCTGCGAACAGGCCGGCTGCGCGCTGATCGGCGGCGAAACCGCTGAGATGCCCGGCATGTACCCGGCCGGCGAATACGATCTCGCGGGGTTTGCCGTCGGCGTGGTCGAAAAAAGCGCGATCGTCGATGGCCGCGATATTGTGCCCGGCGATGTTGTCATCGGTTTGGCCTCATCCGGCGCGCATTCCAACGGGTATTCGCTGATCCGCAAAATTATCGAAACGCGCGGCATCGACCTCGCCGCCGACTTCCACGGCAAGCCGCTGGCCGATGCGGTGATGGCGCCGACGCGCATTTACGTCAAGCCGCTGCTCGAATTGATCGCGGCCGTACCGGTTAAAGGCATGGCGCACATTACTGGCGGTGGTTTGCTCGAAAACATTCCGCGCGTTCTTTCCGATCGGTTACGCGCAGTATTGGATAAACGGAGCTGGATCAGGCCGCCGCTATTCGACTGGCTGCAGCGCGAAGGCGCTATCGACGAGCAGGAGATGCACCGCGTGTTCAACTGCGGCATCGGCATGGTCGTGATCGTTGCCGCCGAGGATGAGGCGCGCGCGTTGCAATGCCTGCGCAATACGCATGAATCCGCTGCGCGCATCGGCAGCATCGCGGCGCGCCAACCGGATCAGGCGAGAACTGTTGTGATGGACTGACGTCTGAGCCCTGATGCAAAACATCGTCGTCCTGATCTCCGGACGAGGCAGCAACTTGCGGGCAATTCTGGAGGCGATCGATGCCGGCTTGCCGCTGCGCGTTGCCTGCGTGATCAGCGACAAACCGGCCGCAGCCGGCCTCGAACTCGCGCGTCGGCGCGGCATCGCGAGCCGCGTTGTCGAACATCGCGCCGGCCCATCGCAAGAGCCGCCCGATCAGCGCGCCGGCTTCGACCATGCGCTCGCTGCCGCAATTGACGAATTCGACCCCGCGCTCATCGTGTTGGCCGGATTCATGCGCATCTTGTCGGCCGGATTCGTGGCGCGCTATGCCGGCCGCATGATGAATATCCATCCGTCATTGCTGCCCGCATTTCCCGGACTGCACACGCATCGCCGTGCGCTGGAAGCCGGGGTAAAAATTCACGGCTGCACCGTGCACTTTGTGACCGAGGCGCTCGATAACGGGCCGATCATCGCACAGGCCGCCGTGGTGGTCCAAGACGACGACACCGAAGCCAGCCTGGCGGCGCGTGTGCTCGAACAGGAGCACCGGATTTACCCGTTGGCGTTACGCTTGTTTGCCGGGAACCGGCTGCGCATTACCGGCAATCGCGTGCGTGTCGCGGTCGGCGGCGAGGTCGGCTTCGCGGTGGATGACACCGCCGTGAATCAGAACACCAACTTTCCGAACCTCACGACATGACCAACATCGTTGAATCCGTGATCGCAGTCTTGGTGCTTTCCGTAGCCGCGTTCGCGGCCGCGGCCAATTCGCCGGCCCCGAATCTGCCGGAAAAGATAAACCTCAGCTATGAAATCACCAGCGGCGGCGGTGTCGTCGGCGTGGCCGAGCAGACGGTTACGAGGGACGGCGCCGAATACGCGATCACCAACCAGATGACGCCGAAAGGCCTGCTCGCGCTGTTCAACAAGGACGCCATCGAGCAATCGAGCCGCGGCAGCATCACGGCGAACGGCTTGCGCCCCGAGGAATATCGCGACCGGCGCGGCGGCAAGGCGCCAACCGTGGCGACCTTCAACTGGGATGCGGCATCGCTCAACCTGCTGCGCCAAGGCCGCGAGACCAGACTGCCGCTCGAAAAAAACACGCTCGATCGTCTGAGCTTTCCTTTCAGCTTTGCCTTTTCGCAGACACCGGATAAAAAGCTTTCCATTGCGATGACCGACGGCAAGCGCATCAAGACTTACGACTATGTGCTCGCCGGGCGGGAAAAGCTGAAAACGCCGATCGGCGAATTGCAGACGCTGCATCTCATCAAGCAACGCGAAAACGACGACGACAGCCGCACCGAGCTGTGGCTCGCGCTCGATCATCATTTGTTGCCGGTGCGCCTCCTGGTCGCCGAGGATGGCAAGCCCGCGCTCGACCAGGTCATCACCAAGATCCGTTATTGAAGCCGGCTGCCGATCTGCCGGGCCCGGCATCGCTGCGGTTGCTCGCGACAATTTACGGGCGTGGGGCGGGCCGGAATTTCAGCTTCGTCACGCCGCGCATCGTTCATTCTCGCATCGTTCATTCTCGCATCGTTCATTCTCTGCACGGCGCATTGTCCGTAAAACAGCGATGCGCGTAACCCGTCACGGCCTTGATACCGCTGTCGATGCTCTGCGCGCGGTGCTGCCGCTCGAAAAGCCGGCCGACGCTGTTTTGCACCAGTTTTTTCGGGACCACGCGAAGCTGTCGCAGAACGAACGCGGATTCATCGCGGACGCTGTTTTCGGCGTGCTGCGCAGGCGCCGTCTGATCGATCATTTGATGCTCAAAGCCGGCCAGACAAAAGCGGCTCCCGGCAGCAAGGCGCTCCATGGTCCGCGTCATATGATTCTGGCGTGGCTGGCGAAGGTAGAGGGGTTGAATGCGCGCGAGCTCGAGCCGGGTCTCTCCGAATCGGAAGCGAAGTGGGTGGCGAATCTGAAAGCGGTCTCGCTTGCTGATCTGTCGCTCGCCGAGCAGGCCGAACTGCCCGACTGGCTGAGTGAAAAGCTTTCCGGCTTCATGAATGACGATGACATTGTTTCGCTCGGGCGCGGCTTGATGCAGCCGGCGCCGCTCGATATCCGCGTCAACACCCTGCTCGCCGAGCGCGACGAAGTGTTGCGGCTTTTGCAGGCCGACGGCCTGGCCGCTGAGCCGACGCCCTATTCGCCGATCGGCATCCGTGTCCAGGGCCGTCCGCCGCTCAATCGTCATCCGCTCTTTGCCGCGGGCAAAATCGAGGTTCAGGACGAGAGCAGTCAGTTGATCGGCTTCGTTCTAGCACCCAAACGCCGCAGCATGGTCGTCGATTTTTGCGCCGGCGGCGGCGGCAAAACCCTGCTGCTCGGCGCCATGATGCAGTCGCAGGGCCGGCTCTATGCGCTCGATGTTTCGGAGAAACGGCTGGCGAATCTCAAGCAGCGCTTGAAGCGATCCGGCTTGAGCAATGTGCATCCACAGTTGATCCAGAACGAAAACGATATCAAGATAAAACGGCTGACCGGCAAGATCGACAGCGTTCTGGTCGACGCGCCGTGCAGCGGCGTCGGAACGCTGCGACGCAATCCAGACTTAAAGTGGCGGCAATCGCCGGCCGGCCTCGATGAACTGCGCGACAAGCAGCGCGCCATTTTGCAGGCAGCGTCGGCGTTATTGAAAAAAGGTGGGCGACTGGTTTACGCGACGTGCAGTTTTCTGCCGGAAGAAAATCAGGACATCGTCGCCGCTTTTCTCGATCGCAATTCCGCTTTCCGGCTTCTTGGCGCAGCTGAACTGCTTGCGCGCAACGGCATCGCGCTCGATACCGGCGAATATTTTCAGTTACTGCCGCACACGCATGCGACCGACGGCTTCTTCGCGGCAGCGCTGGAAAAAACAGACTGAAACCATTTCCGCTCATGCCCAGACCATTATTGGCGGCTTTAATCCTGCTGAACTCGCTACTCACGCCACTTACCGCCGGCGCTTTGCAACCGGCGCCGGACGCGGACCCCAGGATCACTTCGGCCGGCTTGATCGAATACGCGTTCACACCCGGCGATGCGGCCGATGAACTCATCATCAAGGCCATTCGCAATGCGCGCCGGCAAATCCTCGTGCAGGCCTTCAGCTTCACCCATCGCCGCATCGCCAATGCGCTGATCGCGGCAAAACGGCGCGGCGTAGACGTCCAGATTCTGGCCGATGCCGGACAAGTCGACAAGATTCGCACCAGTGTCATCAAGGATCTCGCTGCTGCCGGCTTGCCTGTTTTTCTCGATAGCGCGCACGATTCGGCGCACGATAAAGTGATGGTCATAGACGCTGGCGGCAGCGAAACTTGTTTGATCACCGGCAGCTACAACTTCACACACGCCGCGCAGTTCAAGAACGCCGAAAACGTACTCGTGATTCACGGCCGCGCCGTCCTGTCGGACGCCTATCGGGATAACTGGAAACGGCATCGCAACCATGCGCGCTTTTACCGCCCTGCCTCCGACAAGGTGCGGTAACGCACAGAATTCATCCGCGGAACCTGCCATACTACGGTTTCGTGTGTTCCCGGCGTGGGCGGCCGAAACCAAAACGCCCCATGCGAGTCCTATAAACTCGCGAACTCGCGTACAATTGCTGTTTTTGCCAACTTCAAGGACTTAACGTGCTGAATGGATTGATCGATCTACCGTGGTGGGGCTACATCGTCGTGACGCTCGCGCTAACCCATATCACGATCGCGGCTGTTACGATTTTTTTGCACCGCCATCAGGCACACCGCGCGCTCGATCTGCACCCGATTGTCAGCCATTTCTTCCGTTTCTGGCTGTGGTTGACAACCGGCATGGAAACCAAGGAATGGGCGGCGGTGCACCGCAAACACCACGCTAGATGCGAAACACCGGAAGATCCGCACAGTCCGCAAGTGCTCGGCTTGCGCAAGGTTTTTTGGGAAGGCGCCGAGCTGTACAAAGTCGAATCGAAGAATGCGGAAACCCTGGAGCGCTTCGGTCAGGGCACACCGGACGACTGGATCGAGCACCATCTTTATGCCAAGCATAGCGTGTGGGGAATTGCGATCATGCTGATCGTCGATGTCGTCCTGTTCGGTCCGATCGGCATCAGCATGTGGGGCGTCCAGATGCTGTGGATCCCCGTGTTCGCGGCTGGCGTCGTCAATGGCGTCGGCCATTATTGGGGCTACCGCAATTTCGAATGCGACGATGCGGCGCGCAACATCGTGCCCTGGGGTATCTTGATCGGCGGCGAAGAGCTGCACAACAACCATCATTCGTACCCGACGTCGGCTCGGCTGTCGAACAAATGGTATGAATTCGACATCGGCTGGCTGTACATTCGCGTGATGGAAACGGTCGGGTTGGCGCGCGTCAAGAAAAAAGCGCCGCAGGTCCGCTTCAATACGATGAAAACCGAATGCGACGCTGAAACCTTGCAGGCAGTGATTACGCATCGCTACGACGTGCTGGCGAAATACGCGAAATCTTTGCGCCGCACCTGCACTGAGGAACTCGTCAAACTGAAGCAGCGCGCTTCGAATTCGAGCCTTGACCTGTATGCCATGAAGCGCTGGCTGCATAGCGATGCGAAGGACCTTGAAGCGAAAGAACGCGCCGAATTCGACGAGGCTTTGCGCCACAGCAAAGTACTGTCGACGGTCTATGCGATGCGGCAGGATCTGTCCGCGCTATGGCAACGGTCTACGGCGAGCAAGGAGCAACTCGTCAGCCATCTTCAGGACTGGTGCCGGCGCGCCGAAGCGAGCGGCATCGCACCGCTGCAGGAGTTTTCCAGGAAGCTGCGCTGCTACACGTGAGCTCGTTCAACAACGCTAAAAGCCCGCATGATGCGGGCTTTTTTAGTTGCGGGTTTCTGGCGAAGAAGTTTTATACGAGAGATACCGAAGAAATCCCCGCCAAGAACAAAGCCCGCGTGCAGCGGGCTTTGTTCTTCCTTTTAAGGCGGTGGGTAAAAGCCGGCTAACCTACAATGACATCACTTCAATTTCGTTTCCTTGTATTTGACGTGCTTGCGCACGACCGGATCGTATTTACTGATTTCCATCTTCTCCGGCATCGTGCGTTTGTTCTTGGTCGTCGTATAAAAATGCCCGGTGCCCGCGGTTGATTCGAGCTTGATCTTGTCGCGCATCGCTTGCTCCTGGATTCGCTGTTGTTAAGTCACTGGTGATAAGCGCTGGCGTTAGATTTTCTCGCCGCGCGCCCGCATGTCGGCGAGCACGGCGTCTATGCCGTTTTTGTCTATCGTACGCAAGCCTGCAGTCGACAGGCGCAAGCTGACCCAGCGATTTTCGCCTTCGACCCAGAATCTACGGTTCTGCAGATTCGGCAGAAAGCGCCGCTTGGTCCTGTTATTCGCGTGCGAAACATGATTGCCGGTCAAAGGTTTTTTGCCGGTTACTTCACAAATTCGCGCCATGATTGCTACAGACCTTGCTCTGCGTGCGGCGCCTGAACTTCCGGCGGCCCGCTTTTGAGAAAGCGTGCTTTATACCATAATAAGCGCTCATGCCTCAAGCCAGGCCTTCCTGCCGACTGCTAAAGCAACCCTCTTTCGGCGAACGACAAAGTGCCGGCACCGGCCACAATGAAATGATCGAGCACCTTGATGTCGACAAGAGCAAGCGCCTGTTTCAGCGCTTGTGTTAGCAGTTGATCGGCATTGCTCGGCTCGGCGGCGCCGGATGGGTGATTATGGGCGAAAATCACAATAACTTGCATAATCCTTTGTTATTTATATCATTTTTTAATTGCTTGGTTATTTACTTACCCGCAGATATACCCGCTTTCGGTTCAGGCAAACTCGTAATTTATTGGTGGAGGCGGCGACAATCACACCGCCTTATTAATCAACGCGCTAGAATGCTAAACGCCGGATAGCCCCCATGAATACCCCCAGATCGTTTCGGCTGATTTTATGGCTGGATTCAGACTGATTTTATCGTTCCTCGGACGCTCGTCATGCGTCGAATCCCTCCAGCGAGTCAGAACTGCGATCGGGATATCGCGCGTACTGATGGCGCCGGTCATGACGCTGGTGATGCATCTCGGATTCGGGGCCGTTCTCGGCGCGGTTTACGGCTTGTTGCTGCACCGCGGCTCCCTGAACGCGACATGAGGCGCTGCGGCGCGTGTAACGATCTCGTCAGGACGGTTGCGCCTTCTGTCGCTGAACACCAGCCTTGTGGGGGCGGAAAGATTCCGGGTCCTGTCTCCGGCTTGCAAACGGGGCATCTCCGGCCCGACACTCCGGATAGTGTCGCGCTCTGCCATCTGGTTTGATGCCCAAGGCAACGATCACCGATGCGTCGACGAGGAGTCGGCGCATTTCATCCTGCGAACCAAACAAGGATATTACGATGACTGAAAAACTCAAATCCGGCGAACGCCTTCCCGATGTCACCGTGTCGCGCCTCGGCGGCGGCGATCTGCGGCTGGGCGAGCCCGTGGACGATCATGGCTGGCAGATGGTGGTGGTCTATCGCGGCAAGCACTGCCCGATCTGCAAGACCTACCTTGCGGAGCTCGAGCGCACCGCGCCTAAATTCGCCAAGGCGGGCGTCGGCGTCATCGCGGTTTCCGGCGATCCCGAGGATCGGGCGCGCGCCTTCACTGACGAGATCGGCGTGACATTTCCCGTCGGTTACGGCCTGACTGTGGATCAGATGAAGGTCCTCGGTCTTTATGTCTCGGAGCCGCGCTCGGAAAAGGAAACCTACCGCCCCTTCGCGGAACCCGGGGTGTTCGTGATCAACGCCGACGGCCTGCTTCAGGTCGTGGACATTTCGAACGCGCCCTTCGCCCGGCCCGACCTCGCGGGCCTCGCCAAGGGGCTGAAGTTCGTCCGCGACAATGACTATCCGATCCGCGGCCAACTGGCGGCCTGAAGGTCGCTTCCACACGCCGATGCGCGCCGGGGGCTGACAGTCGCCCGCGCCCCTCGGCCTGTTCCCGGCCCGACCCCGCACACGGGACCCAAGACACTCACCACGAGCAATGAAGGCGAAACCATAATGAAACTCAATGGAAATGTCTGCGTCGTCACCGGCGGCGCGAGCGGCATCGGCCTCGAGACCGCCAAATGCTTCGCCAGAGCGGGCGGCAAGGTGGTGATCGCCGACATCGACCTCGACGCGGCGAAGGAAGCCGCAAAGGCGCTCGGCGACGGGCACATGGGCGTCGACATGGACGTGACCGACCCGAACGCCGTGGAGCAGGGTATCGACAAGGTGCTCAAAGCCTATGGACGGGTGGACGTCCTGCTCTCGAATGCCGGCATCCAGATGGTGAAGCGGATCGAGGAATTTACCTTCGACGAATGGCGCAAGGTTGTTTCCATCCACCTCGACGGCGCATTCCTGACATCGAAGGCGGTGCTGCCGCAGATGTACAAGCAGGGCTCGGGCACCATCCTTTACATGGGGTCGGTCCACTCGCAGGAAGCATCGGCGCTCAAGGCGCCCTATGTCGCCGCGAAACACGGCATCCTCGGTCTCGCGCGGACCATCGCCAAGGAAGGCGGCGAAAAAGGTGTGCGCACCAACGTGATATGCCCGGGTTTCGTGAAGACGCCACTGGTGGAAAAGCAGATCCCCGAACAGGCGAAGGATCTCGGCATCTCCGAGGAGGATGTCGTCAACAAGGTCATGCTGGGCGAGACGGTGGACAAGGAATTCACCACGGTCGAGGACGTGGCGCACACCGCGCTGTTCCTTGCCACCTTCCCCAGCAACGCGCTGACCGGGCAAAGCATCGTGGTCAGCCACGGCTGGCGGATGGACTGATGCCCATGCGCGAGGTCGATGTCGCCATCATCGGCGCGGGCACGGCGGGCATGAGGGCATTTCGTGCCGCGCGCAAGCACACCGATAATCTGGTGCTGATCGAGGGCGGACCCTTTGGGACCACCTGCGCGCGGGTCGGCTGCATGCCGTCCAAGCTATTGATCGCGGCGGCCGAGGCAGCCGAGGCTGTGCGCGAGGCCGCCGGTTTTGGCGTTCACGCCGCTGCGCCCCGCATCGACGGCGCCAGAGTCATGGCAAGGGTAGGGCGCGAGCGCGACCGTTTCATAGGCTTTGTGCTGGAGGCAGTAGAGGCCATCGACCCCGCCCACCGCCTGAAGGGCTGCGCCCGGTTCGAGGATCCGCATACCCTGCGGCTTGACACCGGCGAGGCGCTGCGCGCCGCGCGCATCGTCGTCGCTACCGGCTCGATTCCGGTGCGGCCGAAGGCGTTAGACGCGGCGGGCGACCGACTGATCGTCAATGATGACGTGTTCGGCTGGACCGATCTGCCGAAGGCTGTCGCGGTGTTCGGCGGCGGT
The DNA here is from genome assembly GCA_013695435.1 of Burkholderiales bacterium. NCBI lineage: Bacteria > Pseudomonadati > Pseudomonadota > Betaproteobacteria > Burkholderiales > Burkholderiales bacterium. The sequence goes on from JACDAM010000082.1 coordinate 41,861, forward strand.
GCGCTGGGGCTGGAACTGGCGCAGGCGCTGCACCGGCTTGGCGTGCGCGTCCGGCTGTTCGGCAAGGGTGGCGGAGTGGGCCATTTGAGCGACCCCGCGGTGCGCAAGGCCGCCGCCGTAGCCATCGGCGCCGATCTGCCGTTCGACCCGGATGCCGACGTGCAGGACATCGCGCGTGAGGGTGACGAAGTGATCGTGCGGTCCACAGAAGATGGCGAAAGCCGCGAGGAGCGGTTCGACTGGCTTCTGGCCGCGACAGGGCGCAAGCCCGCGCTCGACGGGCTGAACCTCAGTGCATCGGGCCTCACGCTCGATGGTCGCGGGATGCCAAAGGTCGATCCGCTGACGATGCGGACCGAGGCGGGGCATATCTTCTTCGCCGGCGATGTCGCCGCCCGCATTCCGTTGCTGCACGAGGCGGCGGACGACGGTCGTATCGCGGGCGACAACGCCGGGCGATACCCCGAAGTCGCGACCCATCCGCGGCGCACGCCGCTCGCCATCGCGTTCACCGATCCGAACATCGCCACTGTTGGCGCATCGTTCGCCGAATTGTCAGATGCCTCCTGCGACTTCGCCATCGGCGAGGTGGATTTCGCCGATCAGGGGCGGGCGCGCGTGCTGCGCCAGAACCGCGGGCTGCTGAGGGTTTACGCCGAGCGCGACACAGGCCGTCTGCTTGGCGCCGAGATGGCCGCACCGAGGGCTGAGCATCTGGCGCATCTGCTGGCCTGGGCGGTGCAGGCCCGAATGGATGTGGAAACCGCGCTGGCCATGCCCTTCTACCACCCGGTGATCGAGGAGGGCCTGCGCACCGCCTTGCGCAATCTCAGCCTGAACCTGGGCCGCAGATCCGAAAACCCCCCGCGCAGCATCGACTGCGGCCCCGGCGCCTGACGCCGCTCAGAACTGGACACACAGCCATGAACAAGAACGAAATCCTGTCCCTCGCGGGGATGCCGCCCGGAACCCGAGCTATCCCTTCGGTCCCTATCGCTTTATTGACCGGCAATACTTCAACGTCGTCTACTGAAGTGACCCCGAAGCGATCCGTGCGATGGTCCCCCGAGCCGCTGGAACCCGACGGGTCGAACACTGCGGTCTACGAGTGGATCGACATGCCCGACAGCTCCGGTTTCGGCGCCTACACGGAATCCGGCATCGTCATTCCCTGTCTGCTGGACGGAAAACCGGTCAATTACACCGCAATGATGTTTCTGAACGACGAGCCGCCGATCACCGCCGGCCGCGAGATTTGGGGCTTTCCCAAGCGCTGGGGCGAACCGGATCTGCGGGTCGAGAAGGACACGCTGACCGGCACGCTGGCCTATGCCGGGCAGCGGGTGGCGATGGGCACGATGGTCTACAAGCACGACACCGCCTGCGACGACCCGAACGACTGCGCGAAGAAGCTTGCCAAGACCACGGTGAACCTGAAGCTGATCCCCTGCGTGACCGGCAGGCCGCGGGTCGCCGAACTTGTCGCATTCGAGATGACCAAGATTACCGTCAAGGGGTCCTGGCGCGGTCGCGCCCGGCTGCACCTCGTGCCGCATGTCAATGCGCCGGTGGCCGATCTTCCGGTGCGCCGGATAGTCGAAGGCCAGCACATCATCGCCGACCTGTCGCTGCCCTATGGCCGCGTCGTGCACGACTACCTCGCCTGAAGCGGCCGCTTCGGCCGCACCATATCGGAAGGATGTGACCCCATGGCCGAAAAGCCGAAACCCGTGAACCTCGCCCTGCAGGGCGGCGGCGCACACGGCGCCTTCACCTGGGGGGTGCTGGACCGCATCCTCGAGGACGGCAGGCTGGCGATTGCCGGCGTGTCCGGCACCTCGGCCGGAGCGATGAACGCCGTGGCGTTGGCCGACGGCTACACCCGCGCCGGGCCGGAAGGCGCGCGCAAAGCCCTCGACAGTTTCTGGCGGACCATGAGCGAGGGCGCCAAATCAAGCGCTCTGCGCCGTACGCCATACGATGTTCTGACCGGCTACTGGGGGCTCGATCACAATCCGGTCTATCACGCGATGGATTCGCTGTCCCGCGTGGCATCGCCTTATCAACTCAATCCGATGAACATCAATCCGCTGCGCGACCTGCTGGAAAAGAGCATAGACTTCGAGATGGTGCGCAAATGCACCGCGTTCAAGCTGTATGTCTCCGCCACCAATGTGGAGACCGGCAAGGTCAATGTCTTCCCGCGCGAAGCGCTGACGGCCGATATGGTGATGGCCTCAGCCTGCCTGCCCACCCTCTATCAGGCCGTTGAAATCGACGGCGTTCCCTATTGGGACGGCGGCTATATGGGCAATCCGGCGCTCTTCCCGTTTCACGGACAGACCGGCACGGATGATGTCGTCGTCATTCAGATCAATCCGATCGAGCGAAAGGGCGCACCGCGCACCGCGCAGGAGATCCAGAACCGGATGAACGAGATCAGCTTCAACGGCAGCCTGCTCAAGGAGCTCCGCGCGATAGACTTCGTCGACCGGCTGATCCGAGAAGGCAAATTGTCGGCAGACGACTACCGCCAGGTGCGGGTGCATGTCATCGAGAACCAGGCGGAACTGAAACCGCTGGGCGTGTCGTCGAAGATGAACACGGAATGGGCGTTCCTGACCAAACTGCGCGACCTTGGCCGCGACACGGCCTCGCGCTGGCTCGACGAGACGGTCGCATCGATCGGGGCCAACGAACGCCCAGGAGGAACCGCCCAGGAGGAACTCCCGCCGCGCGAAAAGGCGGTTTATCCTTCCTATACGGCAAGAAAAAAGCGCCACTGAGGGGCGCTTTCTCTTGAATTTTCAGAGGCTTGAAAACTCAGTGATGGTGGGGCGGCGGGAATCGA
>JACDAM010000083.1 GCA_013695435.1 Burkholderiales bacterium
AGGTACGCCTTTTCCATCTCGGCGATTGACGGGCGTGTGTTCATGCCAAACTTTGTACCACATTGGCGAAGCGGCTCGCCACCGGTTTGCGGGCGCGGTCATCGAACGCCGACCGCATCCGATCGCCCGCCGCCGCCTGACAACCCGGCTTAGCGACGGCGGAACGCCGTCCGCTGCAACCGGTTGTTAGGCTGACCCTTTACTCCGTGATATCGATCGTTGAAGCATGGGTCAGCCGACGCAGATGCGAGCTCGCCGTTTGCGGTGTCACCCGGGCGTCGCACGCCAGTTCAAGGGCTGTCAACGCGCGCCCGCCGAGGAGCGCGGTCAAAATCGCCGCCCGTGCCGGTTCACCAATCAGCCGAGCGACCGCGGCCAATTCCGGAGTGGTCATCGTTGCATCTCGGTTGGTAGATACGACCAATGTAGCCTATCCAGTGCGCCCGCGCGCGCTCCAACACTTCGATGATCGCCGAACAGTCTGATGTGCCGACCGGTTGAGCGACGGGTAACATGAAACTACAAACGAATACGGCATCCGAGAAATCCCGAAGACAAGAATTTATGTTTGCCGTCATCTTTGAAGTACAGCCGAAAAAGGAACGCAAGGACGAATATCTCGACTTGGCCAAACACCTGAAGCCGATACTGGAAGCCATCGACGGTTTCATAGACAACGAACGCTTCGTCAACCAGCGAAACGAGCGCCGCATCCTGTCGCTGTCGACGTGGCGAGACGAGAAAGCGGTCGTACGCTGGAGAACACACGGCGAGCACCATACCGTGCAGGAGAAAGGACGCTTCGAAGTTTTCGAGGATTACCATCTGCGCGTCGGCGAGGTCACCGCGGATAGTCATCCGCCGGCAGGCGGGTCGGTCGACGAGATGCGATTCGACGAAACCAGCATCGGCGCGGCGAAGGTATGCACAATCACGGAAACCAGTCTCGCGGAAAAGAGTTCATCGGCGGGACAAGCTGCGGCGCTGCCTGCTCAGCTCGGTCTCGATACCGGCATTGGAGGACTGGTCGACCACGAAGTCTTCGAAAGCATTTATAACCCGGGCAAGCTCCTGTTATTAGGATCATGGAAGGATGCGCGTGCGGCGCGAGCGTGGACGCCGCAACCGTTCGCCAGTGCTTCATCGTTGCGCCACCGGCATATCCGGGTCATTCGGGATTACGGCATGTACGAACGTCGGGAGGCGACGCAGTACTACGCGGAGGTGAAGCGAGATGAGCGCGGCTGATGCGCGCTGACCGAGCTAACGACGCTCTGCTGATCGCCCTTGCCTTTTCGCTCGGGCCCGCCGTCTCGAACGGTCTGGCGCGGTTCGCTTATGCTCTGATTCTGCCGCCGATGCGCGCCGAACTCGGCTGGTCTTATACCCAGGCGGGTTCGCTGAACACCGCGAACGCGCTCGGTTATCTTTGCGGGGCGCTCGTTGCGTTTCGTCTGGCCGGCCGCGTACAGGCGAAGACGCTCTTCAATCATGCCATGTGGCTCACCGCCGCCGCGCTCATCCTCTCGGGATTAACCGCTCGCTTCGTCGATTTGCTGGTGCTGCGCTTTGTCGCCGGCTTGACCGGAGCGGTCGTTTTCATCTGCGGGAGCATAATCGTCGCTCACCTCGCAACGCATGACGCGAAGCGCTCGGCGGCCGCTATCGCGTTGAACTTTGCCGGCGGCGGATTGGGAATATTTGTTTCCGGGGTCACGCTTCCGTGGCTTTTGCAGCTTGGGGAAATCAAGCTTCGGACGTCGCATGGATCGGCATGCGGGCCGCCTCATTGGCCGCCTGCTTGCTGACCTCGCGGGCGACGAGAAATATTGCGGCGAGCGGTGACAACAGCGGCGCAGCGACATGGCGCAAACAACCTTTCTTTCCGCTGCTGGCGTCGTATTTTCCGTTTGCTCTCGGCTACATCGCCTACATGACTTTTATCATCGCCTGGATGCGGGAACACGGCGGCAGCGCCGGGCAAGTCGCCTTAGTATGGGGAGTCCTGGGGCTGGCGACCATACTCTCGCCCTGGGCATGGCGCAGGGTATTGGCGAACTGGCGCGGCGGCCAGGCGATGGCCGCATGCCTCGCGGTCGTGGCACTCGGCGCGCTGCTGCCGCTCGTGCAACCTTCATTGCCAATGATGATTTTGTCGGCGCTGCTGTTCGGCGGCGCTTTCTTCATTCCGCCCGCAGTGGGGACGGCCGTATTCAAAACAGGATTGCCGCCCGCGGCGTGGGGCAAGGCAGTTGCCGGCTTCACGCTGGTGTTCGCAGCAGGTCAGACGATCGGTCCGCTCGTAACCGGTGCTTTGTCAGACGCCACCGGAAGTCTGTTCACGGGTCTGGCGGTTTCCGTGGGAATCCTCATCGCCGGCGCGCTGGTTGCGCTCATGCAGAAAGATGTTCGGAGTCCGTGATGCGCGTCGGACCGTCGTTCTCCGCCTGATCGATCCGACCGGACATCCGTCGTGCCGGACGTTTATGGTGTCCGGTCCGCGCGACGCGGCGGGGTTGGAAATCGTTTTCGGTATCGTCAAAGCAGCATACGATTACGGGCGGGGTGAGCCCGACTAACCAGGAAAGGAGCTATGGCCATCGAACTCAATCACACCGTCGTACCCGCGCGCGATAAAGTCGCGTCGGCGAAGTTTTTCGCGAGAATCTTCGGACTTGCGTTCGACGAAAGCGAAGTCGGTTACTTCGCGCCGGTGCGAGTTAACGATGCGCTGACTTTGGACTTTGCCGACAGCAACAAAGTCGCGATCCATCACTACGCTTTCAAAGTGAGCGAAGACGAGTTCGATGCGATCTTCGCGCGCATTAAGGCAGAAGGCATTCCCCACGGAAGCGAGCCGTTCTCACGAGAGGACATGAAGATCAATCATCGCGGCGGCGGCCGCGGCGTGTATTTTGACGATCCCGATGGGCACGTTCTCGAGTTGCTCACGGCGGAGTAGAAAACCTGGCCGTCACACGTCAGCAGCAAATCGCAAGCGTATGAGTGGGTAATGGTCGGGCCGATCTGCAAACAACTGACGGAGCCTGTTGACCGGGATTGGCGAATGCGTCGATCGAACCTTGATCGCAGACAAGCGTCCGAAAATAAATCGATCGCGGCGAAAGCGGGAGCAGGCCAGTTAAAACGATGCGCTTTCTGAGTCTTTTGTTTATTGCTCTGACGCTCGCGCCGGCGATGGCGCATTTACTCGAGCCGCTGAACAAAATCAACCTGCCCGCCGAAGATTACCTGACTGTCCAGCAAATTTATCGCGGCTGGGCCTTGCTCGGCTTCGTCGTATTCGGCGCACTCGCGTCGACCCTGATCCTGGCCATCAAAGTGCGCAAGGAGCGAGGGGTTTTCGCGCTGACCCTGATCGCATTCCTGTGCATCGCCGGTACCCAGATCGTGTTCTGGATGTTCACTTATCCGGCGAATCAGGCGACCAATAACTGGACGATGCTGCCCGATAACTGGATGGCGCTGCGAACCCGATGGGAGTACTCGCACGCTGCCGGCGCCGACCTGAGCCTGATCGCGTTTATTGCGCTGACCTGGTCTGTCCTTTTACCTGAAGAATCTCCGTAGCAGACTCAGTCCAGGCTGAAAACGCAGCGGAGTCTGACCCATTTGTTTTGAGTTCTTCGTAAGGAACTTTGTTCTTGTCCCTCCAAAAACCCGATAAAGAGATACCGGTAGTTTATTCGTCTGACCAAGACCTTCGCTTTTCGTCGGCGCCAAAGCTCTTGCCATAGATCACCTGAGAAGATTCATTCAGCCGGGGGATCAGAACCTAGCCACGCAATCTTGATTTGCCCTTCAAGCGCCTTGAATTCGCGATCGCCGGTTACGAGCTCCGCATTTTTTAGCTTCGCCAGCGCAGCGGCGAAGGCGTCGGCATAAGACAGTTTGTTCCTGGCTTTGAACGCCGCCGCTAGGCGCGCGAGGACCAGGTCCGTTTCTACGCCGATGAGTTCGATCGGCATATTCGCGATCTCTCCTGCGATTTTCTCGGCGCTTTCCTGCGATACTTCGCGCATCGTCGTGTAATAAATTTCGCCCCAATTCACGATGCATAACAGCAAGCGATGCGTGCCAGCTTCGGCCTTGATGAGAAGCTGCTCCACTGTGCTCGCGGCCGGTTCATCTTCGAAAAAAGCGATCAGCGCCCAACTGTCGAGAACCTTGGTCGCCAATCAAAGCTCCCGCTCGCGCTTGCGGTCGGCCATCAGCCCTTGCAACACGCCTTTGCCCTTGAGCGATCCACGCAGGCTCTTTAGTTGCTCCCTGGTCATCGGCTTCAGGACGATATGGTCGCCTTCTTTGTAAACGATCGCGCGCGTATCTTTCTCGATTCCGAACTCTTTGCGTAGCCAGCTTGGAATGACGACTTGGCCTTTTACTGTGAAATAAATTGTGTCCGACCTGGATATGGTCTTCATGGCGACCGTACTACTGTGTAGTAAAAGTGGGAATAAGTATACAACGGATTACAATTTAGACAAATCCTACATCAGCCTTGCGCGCGGTGGCAAGACCGGCCGCGAAGTCGTGCCGACCATCGAAATGACAACGCGATCGCTTCCTTCCTGCGCCAATAGTTTTTTATCATTCCTGTGCGAGCGGAATCAGAATTTTTTTACAATCAGCAGATCGTCGATCCAGCCCGCCAGCGCATCCAGCATTTCGGCCCTGATTTCCGCATCCTTGCGCCTGCCCTCGAATGCCTGAATCGAGGGTCCGCTGCGCGCCGGCACATGAAACGAATGATCGGCGTCGGCAAAAAGCTGCAAGGTCGCGCGCACGCCGAGCTGTTCGACGAGCTTCCCAAGGAGATGCGAGTCGGCGAGCTGGTCACGGGTTCCCTGCATGAACAGCATCGGTACCCGCACGTCGAACAGGTGCTTGCCGCGCTCGTCGGACGGCAGCGCGGGGGGATGCAGCGGGAAACCGAGAAAAGCGATGCCGCGGATTCCCGGCAATGGCGACGCCGCCTGCGCTTGCGACGTCATGCGTCCGCCGAACGATTTGCCGCCTGCAATCAGCGCAAGCTCCGGCGCCAAGCGGCACATTGCCGCGACCGCCGCGCGCACCGTGGCTTGGGCAATTTTGGGCGCACCGGGCCGCTTCGAGCCGCGCTCCATGAACGGAAACTGATAGCGCAAGGTCGCGATGCCACGCTGTGCAAGCCCCTCCGCGACGGCCGCCATGAACGGATGGTTCATGCCAGCGCCGGCGCCGTGCGCGAGGACATAACAGGCGCGCGCCTTGGGCGGGGTTTGCAGCAAACCGGAGACATTCTGCGCGTCGTCGACAGTTATGATCACTGGCTGCGCGCTGCTGGAAGTCAGATTGGCCCCTTAATGTCGATTGAAATCTTGCGTTCGCCTAAATGATGCGCGGTGCAGTCAACCCACGAGAGCATGTGCTCGGCTTCTCGCCGGACGAGCGGGTGCCGGTGGATCATCCGCTGCGCTCGTTCAAGGCTACGCGGAGGGCGCGCTGACAACCATCCGGCCGCTTCGCGCTCGTGTTCGCGCAGGCGACGATGGGCAAGCGCAAGGCCCGACATTGCGCTCTCCGCGTTTACGGCGCTTCGCAGCGTCCGGCGGCGATCGACAACACTTCTTCGGCAACGCCTCGCACGTGCGCACCGGGCGCCTCAATTACGCAAACGACATGCGCACCATGGCCAATGTGCTCAGCGTCGATATCGAAAATATCCGCACGCTGCCAGAGCTCGCCTGGATCGAGCGCGACATGCGCACCGCGAAGTGAAACGCGGCACTACGGAATTCAGTTAGAATGATGGACGTACCTATTTCTGTACAGCCCATGAAAACCATTTCTTACACGGAAGCGCGCAGGGAACTAAAGCGAGCCATCACCCAGGTCAATGAAGACCATGCACCGCTTCTTATCACTCGCCAGAACGGGGCGCCGGCCGTTCTCATGTCTCTTGAGGACTACCATTCATGGGAAGAAACCGCGTACCTGCTGCGAGCCCCCGAAAACGCCAGCCGCCTGAAAAGCGCACTGGCGCAACTCGAAGCGGGCAAGGGGCGCCGGCGAAACCTGCTGCTCTCGTCTGGGCCGACCAAGCCTGGGAAGACTACCTCTGGTTCTCGCAAAACAAGCCAGCGCTCCACAAGCGGATCAACCGCCTCATCGAAGAAATCCAGCAAACCCCGTACACCGGCATCGGCAAGCCGGAACCCCTGAAACACGAGCTCGCCGGCTACTGGTCGCGCCGGGTGGACGATGAGCACCGGCTGGTCTATCAAGTAAAAGGAAGTCAGGTCCTTATCGCGCAGTGCCGCTTCCACTACAAGAAAACGTGAAAAATTCGCCCGCGCAATGCCGCGAATTCTTCTGTAACCGTAACCCTTACCGCTCCTTCACGCGCTCCGCCGCGGCGTGGCTTCCTTCGCTCGCTCTCAACGAAGGAACCAACCATGAACTTAGATCCCGCAAAACTGATCCCCTGGGCGATCGCCGCCGGCATCCTGTTCGCCACCTACCAATGGGCGCCGAACGTTTCCGCCGAAGCGGGCGGCTTCGACTCACGGCGGCCGCCCGTCGCTACACGCAATTGGTGGGCGATCTGTAGCAGCTTCCGCCGTCGTTTTGCTTACTTCTCAGCCCGCTTCCACAGCCCCATCATCCGTCCTTCGGTATCCGTGAACAGCGAGAACACGCCCATGCCGGGCACTTCCTGCTCTTCGACGTGAATCTTGCCGCCGGCCGCGACGACCTTCTGGCGATAGGCGGCAAGGTCGTCGACATCGATGTAGAAAAGCATATTGCCGGGCCAGGGTCCGTCGCGATCCGGCTGCACGATGCCGCCGTTGATCCCGCCTTCGCCGCCGGTTTCGACCATCCGGTAGTTCATTTCGGGCATATGCTGGATGTTCCAGCCGAAGATCTTCTCGTAAAAGGCCGAAACTTTTGCCGGATCCTTCGACATCAGTTCCCAGTGAACGACAGGTCTGCCCATGATGATCTCCTTCCATGGTTGAGTGATTGGCGCGTTCCCTTTTTTGCTGAACCGATGAGTGCGACGATGGATCGCGGCGGACGTTCTCGTCGTCAGCCCCGCGGATTGCCTGTCGGGCCTTCCGGCGCGAGCCGGAACGTGACATAAACCATCGCCTCCTCCTGCCCGCCGGCCGCCGCGTAGAGACGACGCGCAGCAGTGTTGGCTTCTCCGGTCCCTACCCACGCTTCGCTGCAGCCGAGCGCTCGTCCGCGAGCGAACAACGCCTACAGAAGTTGCTTCCCGATACCCTGCCCCTGGTGAGACGGCGCCACCCCAACCTCGTTCACCCAAAGCTCGGGCGGTTTGTCGGGATGGACGTAATGCCGCGGATGCCATGCCGACGACTTGCCCGCTGAGCAGCGCAACCGCCATGTGATGCCTGGGGTCGGCGAGAAACTCGGCCGGCCAGCGCGGGTCGATTGGGTTGTCGAAAACGTCTGGCGCCACACAGTCCAGGACCGAGGCGTCGTTTGCACCCAGCATGCGAATGGTCGGAGATGGGTTCATCAGGCTATGCGGCTGGACATTTGCAGGTCAGGAATTTGGTTGCCGGCGCGGAATCGACCAGATGCGAACCCGGTAGCGAACACGATGCGCTGCCGTTTACTCTTCTCATGCTAATTCTGCCTTCCAACAGGTGGTGTGTCGATTTGGGCGGTCGATTGGCCGATCTCCGCGGAGTATCGCTTTTGATTCACATGCCGGAGCAGGGCGTGCTCTTCGTCGGCGACATCCTGATGCCGTACCTCGGCTCGCCGGTTTTGGAGGAAGGAAGCGCCGAGGGATTGCTCGCCGCCATCGAGCAGGTCCATGCCCTCAAGCCGCGCCATCTGCTGCACGGCCATGAACCGCTCACGCGCATTTTCCCGTCGACCGTGATGCTGGACGATCTGCGCGTGCAACTCGTCTGGCTGCGTGACGAGGTTCTGCGTGCGATGAAAGAAGGAAAAGAGCGCGGCGCCATCCACGCAGCGAACCCGGTGCCGCCGACGCTCGAGCGCAGCGACTCCAGCGTTCACCTTGCGTACCTGGTGTTGCGAGAGAACATGATCAATCGCCTGTTCGACCAGAACAGCGGCTATTGGCAGAACGGCCTGCACGGACTCGATGCTCTGACCGACGCCGACCGCGGTGAAGCGCTGGTGGACTACCTGGGCGTCTCCGACGCGCAGCTCGCTTCCGCGGCCGAGCGCATGATCGCCGACGGCAAGCACGAAACCGCCGCCGCGCTGCTGCGCTGGACGCAACCTCGTTTCGCGAACAGCGGGCGACTGGACGCGGCACGCAAGCTGGCCTATCTCAAGCTGATGGAGAAGTATCAGGAGTTCAACCCGTTCAAGTTCATCCCATACTCCGCGGAGATCGGCCAATCGACCGCCCAAATCGACACACCACCTGTTGGAAGGCAGAATTAGCATGAGAAGAGTAAACGGCAGCGCATCGTGTTCGCTACCGGGTTCGCATC
>JACDAM010000084.1 GCA_013695435.1 Burkholderiales bacterium
TGCGCGCCACGGCGACGGCCGGATTTGTTCCGGTTGCTTTGGGCCCGCGCATCCTGCGCACCGAAACCGCAGGCCCTGCCGCACTCGCGGCAATGCAGGCCTTGTATGGAGATTGGTGAGCAGGCGCGATTGCCAGCGACGGCTGACTTGCTCAAGAAGCCTGAGATCGGGTTGTCATTCCCACGCAGGCGGGAAGCCAGCGGACATTCCAACTACATGATGGGCAAATACAGTCATCCACGCCGGTTCGTCAACCATCAGTCGTCCGAATCTTCGTCTTCACAGCGCTCGCACTCCCGCCCCTGTTTGCGCGGCTCGACATAGCCCGCCAGATCTTCGGCAGACGCCTTATACGCATGCAACACGCCCGGAATCAGCACATAACCACCGGGCACCGGCCCGACTTCGGCACCGCTCAACTTCGTCGGCTGATCGATATCGCGCTGCACGCTATTGCCATTGAAGTCGACGTAGACGTCGAATTGCACATTGGTGTCGTTTTGCGTCACCGAAAAGTCGTTGTCGTTGCCGGCGAGAATCAGGCGAGCGCCATCGCGTAGCCGCGGACCGATCGCGAGGCCCTCCCATTTTTCGGGCTGCTTGCCATTGCGGAGCACGCTGTTCTCAGTGAAATCGATGAAAACGCCCGATTTCGCGACTGGAATAATGCCGGCCGCCGCAAGATCGCCGCCGGGCAGCGCCAGATTGCGCACATCCGTCGCGCCGCTGATATCGATTTTGTAAACGCGCTTGGAGCCGACGACGGTTTTGCCTTCGGGATCGTCCACGCCGATGCCGCGGTTGTCGCGTTCGATAACGAGGAATTCGTGATCGTTGATGGCGATGATCGCCGATAGTCCTATGTTGCGTCCCTGGCGCGGATCGGTTGGCGTCGCCGCGCCGCCTTGTGCGGTAATGCGAGCGGCGACGTCGGCTTGCGCTTCGAGCTGATACGCGTATTGGGCGGCGCTCTTCCCGTAACCGGCGCTATATGGATCGCTGTTGAATTCGACGATGCGAACGTTGCGACCGTCGCGCCCGTTGTTCGCGCCTGGTTCGTTGATCAGCGGATCCTGCAGCACGGCGAAAAGCTTTTTTCCGTTCGGCGAAACGGCAATGCCTTCAAAGCCGCGGTTGTCCTGGCGGCCGAAAAAGATGCCGTCGTCGTCGCGCCCCGCGACGAAATCGAGATCGCCGGGATTTCCCGGTGCGACCTGCACCCGCGGCAGAAGGTTGGCCGGCGTTTCGAACACTTTGACCAGTTCGCCCTTGCGGTTGAATTCGTAAATCGAAGGGCCATATTCGTCCGAGACCAGCAGATGCCCGTTGATCGGACTGATGACAAAACCTTCGGGATCGAAGCTGCGGCCAAGAATCGCGGCGCTGCCATTCAGCTCGGCCGGATTCAGGCCGTTCAGCGCCTGCGGATTATCGAGACCGGCCTTGCCCGGGGGCGTCAGCAGACCTTTCGGGTCGCTGAACTTGATCGTCTTCTGCACCTTGAATTTCGAGATCGCGCCGGTTTTGCGATCGATATCGATTTTGAAGCGCTGCACGCGCGTGTCGTACGCCAGCACCCCGCCGCCCGGCCCGCGGTCCGATAAAGCCCACCATTGCTTGCGCTTGGGGTCGTAATAAATGTCGGAAAAGAAACCCAGCCGCCCGCCGTTCGCGCTCGCTATCCCGGTGTCATCGACCGCATCTCCTGGAATCACCAAACCGTTGACGAATTCGGGTTCAGCCTGCGCCGGTGTCGATAGAACGAATAGCGCGCCGAGTGCGGTCGCGCAGACAAATCGCAACATGATTTCCCCTTTTGGATGAACCGACAGATTGGTTTTCTGGACTGCAAAGCTTTGCGGCGCCTGCCTGCAAATGCTTGCAGCAAGCTATCACAGGCAAGTTACAGAAATGTTTCGGCGCCGGATACGCGATGGACTGGGAGCGCGATCTCGCCGTGCTCGAAACAGCTCTGCGGCACGCCCGGAAAGCGGTGGCGCTCGCTCCCCGTCTGCCGTACGCGCACGCGGCGTTGCGCTGGGTGCAACTGTGGCGCAGAAATGGAAAAGAGGTGACCGAGGCCAGCCGCCGCGCAGTTGCGCTGGATCAAAATAATGCCGAAGCGCGGCTGTTCCTGGCGTTCTCATTGGCATCGTGCGGACATGCCGGCGAAGCGTTAGGACAAATACAGTTCGCGATGTGCCTCAGCCCGGTGCCGTCGCCAGCCTTTCTGAATGTGCCTGGTATATGTCACTACGGGCTCGGAAATTCGAGCAGGCGATCGAGGCGAACGAGCGCGGCATCGAGATCAACCCGGCGTTCCTGCCCTGTTTGCGCGTGCTCGTCGTGCTCTACACGCTGGTCGGCCGCGTCGACGATGCGCGGCGCGCGCGAGACCTTGCAAAAAATCGGCCCCGCGCGCCGCATTTTCACCTCGACGTTTTTTCACGATCCGGAACTGGCGAGCCGCTACGAACACGACCGCAAGATGGCGTGGAAAGATCTGGAAGGCGCGCAAGAGTAGAGTTGCTTTCGCCCGCGCACGCTCCTCATCGCTAGAATGGCCAAATGAGCGAAGCCGAAAACCTCATTCTTGAGCACCTGTGTCAAATACGCGCCGGGCAGGAGAGACTGCGCGAGGATATGCGCGAGATAAAAGGTTCGCCTGGGGCACCTGGAAGAACAGGTCGCCGGTCTGTACTCGCAGTACGCTTCGCTTTCCAATCGCATAGATCGTATCAGCGAGCGGCATGAATGCGTCGAGCGGCGATTGGAACTCATCGAGTAGCGGGTGCCGCGGTGCTTTTGCTATTTCGGCCGATCATCGATGGTTCCGGCTAGCTGCCGGGCTTTGTCCTTCGCGCGTTCTCAAGCCGCGGCTTTGATCGTTGCGGCCATCGGCTGCCGATAGTTGTCGTAGACGTTCTTCGCCCATGTGAAGCAGGCGCGGCCTTTGTGCCTTTCGCGGAAAGCCCGCACCGCTCGCGGGAATAACTCGACCGCTTCTTTTTCGGTGGGCAGCAACAAAGGCGAAAGCAACGCGCAGGCAGCGAGATCGGGGCGGGAGAAGCGATCGCCGACCAGGAAGCGCCGGTCCTTCAAGGCATCATCGAGCCTGTCGAGCGCGGCGATGAGACGCTCCTCGGCATCCTTCGCGGATTCGGCATTGATGCGGAGCAACTTCGTCATCGCCTCGCGAACTTTAGGGAAGATGACTGCAAAGAGCGGCGGCCCGTACCACGGCGCTCCCGTCATGATAAATTTCATGGCGCGGCCGCGATCCGGAAGCGTGTGATAGTAAAACCAGAGTCGCAGGGTGACGCCGATTTCCTCGTCGAAATATTTTTCCCAGTCGAGCGCCTCCTTTGCTTCGCGCGCGTCGCGCGGCGTCAACAACGGATCGGGATGCATTTTGTCGAGATAAGTGATGATCGCGGCCGAATCCTGCACAGCCGTTTTTTCGTCGACCAACAACGGCATGCAGGTTTTGGGCGCCAGTTTTCGAATCGGTTTGACGTGTAGACCGGGTAACAGATTGACAGGCGTATAAGGGATGCTTTTGTAATCGAGCGCCCAACGGGCTTTTTCGCAGAAGTGCGAGAAAGCAAATTGATAAAGCTTGATCATGGTTGCCTCCGATTGAATCCTGCCGGGCCAGTCAAGCTTGGCCAGCAGGTGTGGGGTCGTCGCCCCTATTTCTGCTGGATCACGCCGATCTGGGTCAGCCACGCCATCTGGTCGAAGTAATGCGTGCCCGATGTGATCTTGCCATCCTTCCACTCATAGAACGCGGCAAGCGGAACGGCGAACGATTTGCCGGTCGGCTTGGGCGCCGGCTAGCGGACCGGCGGGAAAGGGC
>JACDAM010000085.1 GCA_013695435.1 Burkholderiales bacterium
ATCTGGTCGAAGTAATGCGTGCCCGATGTGATCTTGCCATCCTTCCACTCATAGAACGCGGCAAGCGGAACGGCGAACGATTTGCCGGTCGGCTTGGGCGCCGGCTAGCGGACCGGCGGGAAAGGGCTGCGTCCAGGTTCCCTTGATGACGGCCCGCTCGGCGATAGCGTGATAGTTGACCGGGTTCACGCTGACGAGTTCGACCTTGAAATCGGGAATCGCGGTGAACAAGCCGCCGAGCCAGCCCGCCAGCAACTGACCGGACGCCGGCTGGCCGATTGCGGGACTGCTCAGCGTGCCGTTCTGCTCATAATAGTTGACCAGCGCCGGCACGTCATGGCGATTCCAGGCGGCTTTGTAATTCTGGAAAGCCTGCATCATCAAAGTATCGGCTGTTGCAGCGCCGGTTGGGTGGCACAGTCGTTCAAGGTCAGTAGACATGCCGCAAAAAACCCGCACAGCGCCCGGTTGAAAGCAGAAATAGTTGTCATGGCAATCTCCTCTTCGTTGGTTGAGAGCGCCGCATCCGCAGCGTTCGGGCAAAGTGTGCCGGGGTAGTCTGCGCCAATGAATCTAATGGTTAGTAACGCAGCAACGGCCACCTACTGATCTCCGCAAACTGCCTGACAACCACCGCTTCCCGCGTAGCGGGAATCCAGTGCCGTCAACGAAGGTCGCCGGGTCACCGCCGCGGCCTGCCCTCGAATGCTTGATCGGGGGCGAGGCCGACAAAGACCCTCCCGCTGTCATGGCGCTGTAAAACGACGCGTCTAGATTAGCCGGATATCGGGTGTCTTCGCGTCAGGCTGCTCGCCGTTGGCGCTGTGGTCCGCTATGAAGCGTCCATTCACCGATAAAACTCCATATCCCAAAACGAGGAGAAACATGGCTACCCAGTCCGTGAAAAAAATTCCCGCAACGGTTCGCGGGATCAATCGCGCGATCGGCCGCATGGTCGATTGCATACGCGCAACGCCGCGTCCGCTCCGTTTCGCGCCGCTGGTCCTGGCTGCGCTGTGCGCATCCGTAGTGCCGGCCGACGCCGCGCCGAAGGTGGTGTTGATTTCGCTCGATGGCGCGACGCCGCGGCTGGTCGAATCGTATCTGGCCGAGGGCTCGCTGCCGGCAAACGAAGGCTTGGGCTTGCTCAAGAACCGCGGCGTTGCCGCGAAGCGCAACTTCACGGTTTCGCCGTCGTTGACAGCGCCAGGACACATCGCCATCGCCACCGGCTCGATCGCCTCGAAAAACGACGTCGTCGCCAACTCTTTTCACCTGGTCGCGAGCCCGTTTGCGTCGAACATCAGCGGATTCGCTGCGCCGATCGGCGGTTATAACATTCACGGGCCATCCGAAAGTCAGCACCCAACCGCCGAGCCGTTATGGCTTGCGTTACGCGCTGCCGGCAAGAAAGTTGTTACCGCGACGTTTCCGGGCGGCGATGGCCTCGACATCAAAGTGCCGGGCTTGACCAATAGCCCGATCATTCAGTCGGCGGCCAAACGCACCGTCGATTACACCGTGCCGTTCGGAGCATTCGCTGGCGTCGGCGCCAAAGGTTTTACGCTCGCTGCCGGCGGCTTCGGCCCGGCGCCGCAAGCCATCATCGATCAGCTCAACGCGGCTGGTCGTAAATTTTTTGGCCCAGCGTTGCAAAAGACCAGCGAGCTCGATAGCTTCACCTCGGGCGGGCAAAGCTACAGCATCCAGCTCGCGGCGCTCGACAGCAGCGATGATGCGACGACCAATTACGACACGCTGGTTTTCTTCGACGCCGCGCGCGGAATCGAGGCCGGGCCGTTCACATCGCCCGCCACCGGGCCCGCGTTTGTCAGGGCGGCCGATGCGCGGTCGAGCCCATTCTTCCTCGAAGGCACCGCGAACAGGGCGGGTACATCTTTTTATGTCAGCTCGCTCAAGCCCGATTTGTCGCTGGTTCGCATCGCGCGCTACTCGGCGAATGCGATTCCGCGCAATGCGCCGGTGATCGCGAGCGTCGATGACATCAACCGGCAGGTCGGCTTCTGGCTGCCGCAGCCCGATTTCCGCATCCCCGAGCGGCTCTCCCCCGGCTTTGACGATTTTCCGGATGCCGAACTCGAAGCGATCTATCTCGATCAAGTGCGCACGTTCACGGATTACCAGACCCGCGTTGCATTGCGCGCGATCGAGCAGAACCCGGATGCCGATCTGGTGATGACTTATTTCGAACAACCGGATGGCGCCGGCCATCAGTTTCTGATCACCGATCCGCGCCAGGCAACCGATCCGCGCGATCCGGATTCGATCGGCGCCAATCAGGATCAGGCCAAGATCGCGCGCTATCAATCGTATTTACGCATCGCTTACCGGACTGCGAACGAAGCTGTGCAGCGCATTATCGATGCGGTCGGCGTCGACGATCACGGCCGGCCGCGCGGCAATGTGCTGGTCGTATCCGATCACGGCTTCGCGCCTTTTCACACCGCGGTCGCCCTCAATAATTATCTGACGAGCAAAGGTTTCGATGCGAAGCAAGTCCGGGCGGTGACATCCGGCCCCGCCGCCAATATCTACATCAACCTGCAAGGGCGCGAGCCGGACGGGACGGTTTCGCCGGCCGAGTATGCGGGCCTGCAGCGGGACGTAGCCAAGGCCCTGCGCGATCTCGTCGATCGCAACCCACGCTACGCGCCGGACGACGACGGCCAACGGGTATTCGACAACATTTACCGGCGGCCTTTGCCTGCGAATCTCAACGATGCCGAATTCGGCCGTGGCACGGCGCGCTTTATCGGTCAGGATTCGGGCGATGTCTACGCCTTGCTGAGCGTCGGCTACAACTTCGACGGAACGCAAACCCCTGTGGTGCAGCGGGCCGGCGACGAAAGCTCGGCGACGCCGGTGTTTTCGATTCCCAATTTCTACGGCGCCCACGGCTACGATCCGAAGCTGCGCAGCATGAGCGCGATTTTCTACGCCGCTGGTCCCGACATCCGCCACGGCAAACTGGGCGCAGTCAGAAATATCGATATGGCGCCGACAATTCTGCGTCTGCTCGATGTCAAACCGGCCGCAACCGTGCAGGGACGGGCGTTGCGGCTGGACCGCGGCCGCGGTGACGATGATGACGAGGGTGGCAGCGAATAGCGGTGCAGCGCGGGCTTTCGAAAACGACTAAAATCGATCCCGGAGGTAAACGATGGGCGAGCTATACGAAACCGGGATAAACGTACAGGCGCTAAACGAACAGGCGCTAAACAAGCACCGCCTTTCGGTCGCTGATTTTCTGCATATGGGGGAAGCGGGAATACTGCGCGAGGACGATCGCATCGAGCTGATCGAAGGGGAGCTAATCGATATGGCGCCAATCGGAAGCAGGCACGTGAGCGCCGTAGCCGTGCTCGGAAAGCTATTGACGCTGGCAGCGGGCGATAACGCTTTGGTGACGAGTCAAAGCCCGGTCGTTCTCAACGACAACACCCAACCGCAGCCCGATCTTCTTCTGCTTAAAAGGCGCGACGACTACTACGCTTCCTCGTTACCGGAGCCCGATGATGTCCTGCTCCTGGTCGAAGTCGCCGACACCACGCTTCTTTTCGACCGCAACATCAAAATCCCGCTCTACGCGAAAAACGGCATTCCCGAAGTGTGGCTCATCAACCTCAATGACTCGACGATCGAGATTCACCGCGAGCCGTCTTCCGAGGGATACAAGCTGATCCTGCGGCCATCGCGCGAAGACGCGATTTCACCGGCGCATTTCGCCAGCTTTTCCTTTCAGCCCAAAAAGCTGTTCCGCGATTGAGGACATAGGTCAACGCGTAGTTCGACTGACCGTATGAAGACACTCGAAGTACAGCTAGACGAATCCGTCGCGAGCCGCTTGACCGAGGCCGCTGGCAAGCTCGGCCTAACGCCGGAAGAACTCATCCGCCTCGGCCTTGAGGAGAAGCTCGCGCGAATCGAGGATGAGTTCGTCAGCGCCGCCAAGTATGTCGTCGAGAAGAACGAGGAACTGTATCGACGGCTGT